>NZ_JANSHG010000112.1:0-8505 GCF_047461555.1 Synechococcus sp. WC101 | reverse complement strand
CCCCCATTGCCCAACCGGCAGCGGAGCAGCAGTAGCCGTCCTGCCAAGTTGAGGCTAAGCTCCCTTCCCCTCTCCCTCTGGGAGGGGGGTGGGCCTCTGGGTCAAGAAAGCATCCCCCGCCTATTGCCCCCCGAAGCAAGCCAGCGGCTGGGGGACAACTTCCCAAGAGAGAATGCTAGAATCGGTAGAGCTAAATTGCTGATGTAGCTCAGTTGGTAGAGCACTCGACTTGTAATCGAGCGGTCGTCAGTTCGAGTCTGACCATCAGCTTGGCAGGCGGCTCAGTCACTCAGCTTTGACTCTGGCAGTTTGGTTAGATTGACTTCAGGGGGATCCTTCATCCTCACCCCCTCAGATCCCCGCGCAGGGTATCTGCCAATTTGTTCCTTTGTTTGCTCTAGATGTCTATGTCGGGTCTGCCAGCCGCTACAGTTCGTCGATTGCAAAAGCTGCCCCAGGTGTCCTCGGTATGGGAAGGGGATTGCCACCGCCTACCAGGTTCGCTAGCCCTGGGATCCCAGATCTCCGCCGGCTTGGCTGAGGGGGAGTGCATTTTATGGGTGGATGGCGTTCAGGGCGTGGTGCGGGCCATGGAGGTGGTGCCTGCTGGCTCCGGCTTGGAGCCGATGGTGCGAACCTTGATCATGGCTATGGAGCGGCCCAATGCTGCCTTGCCGGCTCGTCCGCAAAAGGTCGTCGTGCGGGATCGGGAGGTGCAGTTTTTCCTGCGCGGCATTTTGCACGAGCTGGACATCAAAGTGGAATGCCAGCCGGAATTGCCGCTAATCGACGAGATCCTGCAGAGCTTTGCAGAGGCCAGTGAGGGGATCCCGCCGCCGCTGCCGGAGAACTACGCGAAGCTGCTGGCCGGCAAAGCCCTCACCCTCTGGCAAGATGCCCCCTGGGACTATCTAGAGGATCACCAAATCTTGGCGATCGAGCTAAATCGCTGGGATATTGAAACCCTCTACGTCTCGGTCATGGGGCGGCTGGGGATGGAGTACGGGGTTCTTTTTTATCGCTCGCTGCACTCCCTCAAACGGTTTCGCCAGGACGCGGGCCAACCAGAGACTTCCGAGGAGATGGAGGAAGCCTTCCTCAGGCAAGATTGTCTCTATCTCACCTTTCAAGCTCGCAATCCCGAACTCAACGAGCTATCAGACCTGGACTTGGCCGATCTGGATCCCGAAGAAATCGAGCCGAACTTCGGCACCATCCACCCTCTCGAGGGCCTGCGCGTTGTTTTGCAGGAAGATGAGGCGGCGGCTGTGGCGGTGGCTTTGGAGGCCTTGCATCGTTTTTTGAAGCAGTACCGCCGCAAGCTGGAAGAGGATTTCCAACCCTGTCAGGGGCGGTATCGCATTCCCAACCCCCAGGCCCCAGGGGAAACCCTCTCGGTGCAAGTGCGCACCTTGCCCGACTTGGCTGTAGAACTTCTGGAGCTAGAAGGAGACGAAGAAGAGCACACCCAAACCCTGCTGCGAGATGATCTGGTGCCTGAGGGTGCGCAGCTTAGCCTGGGCGTGCTGCCCTGGGCCACCGTAGAGGCGCTGCGCCGCACAGGGCAATGGCATCCTCTCCCCCAGAGTAAGCTGGTGCCAAGGGGTGAAGGGCTGCCGGTGGTGATCGTGCGCACCTCCCGCCCCAAGGCCAAGCAATTGATCGAAAACCTGCGCGGCGAAGGGGGGCCCCAGGGTGTTTGTTTTAACACAGGGGTGGATCCCTTTGCCGGCAGCCGCTACGACTTGGAAATTGTCCAAACGGGCAACCGCGACCTGCACCTGTTTGCAGAGTTTCCCGAGGACGATCCCGTGCACGCCAAAGCTCGCAGGCGCTGGGAGCGGCGTTGCCGCGAGACGGGCGGCTATTGTGGCCTGGTGGTGGCGATGGGGGTAAATTCCAACCGGCCAGAGCTGCAGGTACGCCACATTCTGGCCCTGTTTGAGATGCAGGCGCTCAACCCGACCCGATTGGGCCTGGGGCCTATGGTGCGCATTAGCCGACAGTTGCACTTTCCCTAAAGGCTTCCTGGGGCAGCCCCCAGCTAAGGGATCCCAAGACCGCCCAGGCCTCGCAGACGGCGTTTCAAAGCCTGAGGCTGGAGATATCCTTTGCCAAGCCTTTCCAGAGGCACTTTTTTGCCAGGGAAAGAGGGGGTCTCCTTGCGGAGAACTATCGCCCCGAGGCCCGACGCCGTAGCCTGTGAGCTGCAAGCAAGTGCGGCAGGGGCGGCCGTCCTGGGGTTGGAGGTGAGCCTGTGGCAGGTGTTGGGAATTTGATTTCAACCCCTTTCCATGATAGGAGGCAGCGGATCCCAGGTATCTTGCCAGCGCAAAGCCGCTTGCCGTAGCTGCGCCAAGTTGGCCGATCCGGTGCAAAAAGCGGCGATCCTCAGCTCCTCGATCACGGCTCGGAAGCTGTCCACCACCGCCTGGGCCCGCCCTCGGGAGACGGCGTGGAGAGCGGGAGCGGCCATGCCGACCACATCGGCCCCTAAGCGGATGGCTTTGGCTGCATCGATGCCGGTGCGGATGCCGCCGCTGGCCACCAGGGGCAGGTTGGGCAGGAAGCGGCGGATTTCCAGCAGGGCCAAGGCGGTTGGGATCCCCCAGTCCCGGAAGCTGTGGGCAATGCGTTTCTGGAGGGGATCGGTCTGGCGATGGGCTTCCACCTCGCTCCAGCTCGTCCCCCCTGCCCCAGCCACATCTAGGGCGGCCACGCCACACTCGGCCAGCCGCCGGGCTACTTGGGCGCTGAGGCCATTGCCCACTTCCTTGACCAGCACCGGCACCGGCAACTGGTTCACCAACTGCTCGATGCGGCGATAGAGGTTGCGCCAGTCGGGATCCCCCTGGGGCTGAACCGCCTCCTGCAGCGGGTTGAGGTGCAAAATCAGCGCATCTGCCTCGATCATCTCCACTGCCCGTCGCGCCTGCTCCAGGCCATAGCCGTAGTTGAGCTGCACAGCGCCCAGGTTGGCCAAAAGCAGAATATCCGGAGCCACTGGGCGCACCTGGTAAGTCTGGGCCAGCTCCGGGTGTTCTAAAGCTGCCCGCTGGGATCCCACCCCCATGGCAATGCCCAGCTCTTGAGCGGCAGCCGCCAGGTACAGGTTTAGCTCCCGGGCAGTGTCTGTCCCCCCGGTCATGCTGCTAATCAGCAGAGGGGCCTGCAGGCGTTTTCCCAGAAACTGGCAACTGAGATCGATCTCGGGCAGCAGCAGCTCCGGCAGCGCCACGTGCTCGAAGAAAAACCGCTCAAATCCGGTGCGGATCCCTCTGGCGTTTACGTCCTGCCGCAAAACAATGTCCAGGTGATCCTGCTTACGTTCGGAGATAGGGGATGGAGAATCGGCCATGGTCTGGATAGAGGGCTGTCCAACCGGTAGCGGGCGAACAACATTGTCCGAAGGTGGCCCGCTGTCTATGATGAGGGCGGGATCCAACCTAGTAGCCATGCAACCTTTGCACATCTTGCTGGCAGAAGGCAACCCTCATCTGCGCAGCTTGCTGGGTTGGCATCTGCAACAGGCACGGCACCGGGTTTGGGAAGCGGAGACCATTCGCCAAGCCAAAACCCTGCTGCAACAGCAGCCTGTCCACCTCTTAATTTTGGATGCGGAGCTGTCCAGCCGTGCCGGACTCCAACTATGCCGGTGGGCGCATCGCCATTGCGATGTGTTGATCTTGCTCCTCTCCCAACAGGGAGCGGAAGCCGACATCATCGCTTGGCTGAAGGCAGGCGCAGACGACTACCTCACCAAGCCCCTTAGTCTGCCCCTTCTGGATGCTCACATTCAGGCCCTGACCCGTCGGCTGCGGCGCAGCCTTCCCCCCACCTTCCTGCAGTATGGGGATCTGAAAATCGACCTGGTGCAGCGGCGCGTCACCCTGGCCGGCCAAGGCATCGACCTCACCCCGCAGGAGTTTAGCTTGCTGATGGTGCTGATCCAGGCCGATGGGGATCCTCTCTCGCGGCAGGAGCTGCTGGAGCGGGCTTGGCCCGATTCCACCGCCAACCCCCGCACCATCGATACCCACATCCTCTCCCTGCGCAAGAAACTGGAGCGCGATCCGCACCAACCCCGCCTCATTCACACTGTGCGCCAGGTGGGCTACAGCTTCGGCATAGAGCCGCCTCCTCCCTTGCAGCAGCCGAGTCGAGCTGCTGGCGCAACTGCCCCAGGATCTGGGCCTCAACAGCGGCGCCGTAGAGCTGCTTCAAGTGTCGGGTGAGTGTGAAGAGATGCACTTGCAGTTGCGTGGCTGCCTAGATGCAGTTTTCGGCAGGCAGGGTGACAAGGTAAGCCTTCACCCCAGGGGTAACTTTTGGGGGAGCGCCAAGTGCTTTGCCGTCCGCAAGCCCATCGCAGCAACGCTGTTGCCCTCGCTTGAGGTCGTTGAGGACAGTGGCGGGGTGGCATCCGAGAAACTGTGCAATGCAGGGTGCGCTCCGGTGTTGTGCGGAGAGTCGAATGACAAGGGCGCGTGTACTTCGGTCGCTCAGCGGCTGTCTGGCAGGGAGAGACGCTCTCAGGCTTGGGTGAATCACTGCCTCTCCAAAGCGATTGTTTGTAGGGCGCAGGCAACCAACAGTCCTATTGCCTTGGAAGACTTGCCCCCCGGCCCCCCTGCCCCCCGTATACGAGGGGATTGAGGGGGGCGGTCGGAGCCGGTTAGTTTACTGCTGATGGCAAAACCTTGATCAGCAGCAACCGAGCTCCTGGGCTAGACCCCAACCCCAGAAAGCACCACCATCACCACCACCGCCGCAAAGATGATCAAAGCGTAAAACTGCGCCTTGCCGTTCTCCAGATATTTCATCACTTCGCCGCCGACCATGGTCGCCAGGCCCGTCAAGTTGACCACCCCATCCACAATGCGGCTGTCCACCTCCAAGGCCTCCCGCGCCACAAAGCGGGTGCCCCGCACAAAGACCCGCTCGTAGAGGTCGTCAATGTACCACTTGTTGAGGGAGAAGTAGTACAGGGGTTGCAGACTTTGGGGGAAGGTGCTGGGATCAATACGTTTTTGCCAGTAGATAAGACCCGCCAGGGCAATGCCGATCAGCCCAATGCCCACCGAGCTGCCCGCCATGATCAGAAACTCTGCCCAATCGAAGTGGCCGGCCAGCACCGCTTGCCACTCGGCGGCCACCTGGGCCCAACCAGTTTCTGCTGCAGACTCACCAGGCGCATGGATGAAAGCCTCGAAGAAGTTGGCAAAGGGAGTGCCCACCAAGCCGATCAGCACGGAAGGAACGGCCAGCGCCACCAGCGGAATCGTCATCGATGCCGGAGATTCATGCGGCTCGGCAGCGTGGCCATGCCCTTCGTGTCCCTCTCCCCCAGCTTCGGGATGGCTGCTGGGCTGGGGCTTTTCGTAAATGTTCATGGCTCCGGGACCATAGGCCGCCTCTTTCCCGGCAAACGCGTAGGCAAAAGCCGGCACCGGTCGGCCTTGGCTGACGGCCACCTCCTGCCGCAGCTTCAGGTTGGTGCCGCGAAACTCCCCTTCAAAGGTGAGGAAGTAGATGCGGAACATGTAGAAGGCGGTGATCCCCGCCGTGAGGAAGCCCACCCCCCAGAGGGCCGGGTTGCGCTCAAAAACCGCGGCCAAAATCTCATCTTTAGACCAAAAGCCGGCAAAGGGCGGGATCCCACAGATGGCCAGCGTGCCGATCAAAAACGTGAAGGCCGTAACGGGCATGAACTTGCGCAGCCCTCCCATCAGGCGCATGTCCTGGGCCAAGACCGGGTCGTGGCCCACCACCGCCTCCATGCCATGAATTACAGAGCCAGAGCCCAAGAAGAGCAGCGCCTTGAAGTAGGCGTGGGTCATCAGGTGGAACAAGCTTGCCCCATAGGCACCGGATCCCATGGCCATGACCATGTAGCCCAGCTGGGAAATGGTGGAGTAGGCCAGGCCCTTTTTGATGTCGTTTTGGGTGATGGCAATGCTGGCCCCCAAAAAGGCCGTGCCCGCCCCTGTCCAGGCGATGAGGTCCATGACTGGTGGGATCCCTTCCAGCAGCGGGAACATGCGCGCCAACAGGAACACCCCGGCGGCCACCATCGTGGCTGCGTGGATGAGGGCCGAAATGGGCGTGGGGCCTTCCATGGCATCCGGCAGCCACACGTGCAGCGGGAACTGGGCCGACTTGGCCACCGGGCCCAAGAACACCAACACCGCAAACAGGGCAACCAAGCTGCTGCTCACCGCGCCGTTGGCCACCATCTGCTCCACATTGCGAGCCAGCTCCTCGAACCCAAACGTGCCGGAAATCCAGTAGAAGCCCAAAATGCCCAGCAACAGCCCAAAGTCCCCCACCCGGTTGACGACAAACGCCTTCTGGGCTGCCTCCGCCGCTGCCTGCCGCTCGTACCAAAAGCCAATCAGCAGGTAGGAGCACATCCCCACCAGCTCCCAGAAGACATAGATTTGCACCAGGTTGGGGCTGACCACCAGGCCCAGCATCGAGGAGGCAAACAGGCTCAGGTAGGCGTAGAAACGCACATAGCCAGGGTCGTGGGCCATGTAGCCGTCGGAGTAGATCTGCACCAGAAAGGCCACCGTGGTTACCACCACCAGCATCATGGCGCTCAAGTGATCCACCACAAAGCCCATGTCCAGGGAGAAGGAGCCCGCCTGAGCCCAGGTGAGGGTTTTGAGAACGGTCTCATGGCCCTGCACTTGGCCGGCCAAGAGGGCAAAGGCGTGAACCATCGCCGTTCCCGTCGCGAACACGCTCAAGAAGGCGGCCAGAGAGCGGTTGGCCCTTGTCCAGGCATTGAACAGCAAAATGCCCAAGCCGAGTAAAAAAGCCGCCACCAACGGATAAACGGGGATCAACCAGGCGTATGCGTAGATGAATTCCATAGGAACTGGTGCTGAATGCGTCCTCTTGCAGTGATGAGCCCTTCTTGCTGGCCGGTGGCAATCTGTCTGTCGGGATCAGGGGCCTAGGCCGGCAGGTGCTCTGGAGCTTCTGATATTGTAAATCTTTGCAACACGATCAGCGCCCCCCCTGCAACCACCCAGTCCATGAGAGCAAAGATTCTTCTTCCCGATCAACCGAGATCCCCGCAGGAGAATCGGGAGATATCCTGAAGACTCTCCCCCAGCTCAGATCCGCAAGGCCTACGGCCCGCTGACGGGATCGGCTGAGACTGTCGTTGCCAAGATGACAGGGATCCCTTGCAAGCGCTACAACTAAAGGCTGAAAGCTGCAGACTGTCTGGAGAAAAGCCCATGAGCCTGAACTTGGTGACCTTGGTGGGGCGAGCCGGCATGGATCCGGAGGTGCGCTACTTTGAGTCGGGCAGGGTGGTGTGTACCTTTAGCTTGGCGGTGAACCGCTTCCGCAAAGGCGAAGACAAGCCCGATTGGTTCAACCTAGAGCTGTGGGGGCGCACCGCCGAGGTGGCCGGAGAATATGTGCGCAAGGGCAGCCTCATTGGGGTAACCGGCAGCCTCAAGTTCGATCGCTGGAAAGACAAATCCACCGGTGAGGATCGCCAAAGACCCGTCATTGCCGTAGATCGCCTCGAACTCCTGGGATCCCGTCAAGACCGGGAGGCTGACCTGCCCGCCGAGGAGCCGTTTTGATTTGTTTGAGCGTGAGCTCCGGCCAGTCGGCGCTTGCACTCCTGCACCACCGCTGTCAAATCCTGGCTGCACCAGGGATAGCGCAAGGGTGGCCGCCGGATGACCCACAGCGGGATCCCCAGGGTTTTGGCCACTGCCTGCTTGACGGCCAGCCCACCCGCTTCTCCAGACTCCTTGCTGATGACTACCTGAGGATCTAGACTCTGCCAAAGCCGCAGTTCCTGCTCAAAGCTGAGGGGCAGGCGCATTCCGATCACCCGCTCGGCAGGGATCCCGGCTTGCACCGCTTGGGGAACCGACTCCGGCAGCACCCGCGCCCACAGTTGGCAGCGATCCTGCCAGGGCCCAAACAGGGGCAATGCCTTCACCCCCACCGTCAGCAGCACCCGCCGCCCCGCCAGTACGCCATCCGTGAGCACCGCCTGCCAGTCCGGCGCCACCTGTACCCAGGGATCCAACGCCACCGGGGGGCGCTCGTAGCGCAGGTAGGGGATCCCCAGTTGGGCGGTCACCTGCATGGCCAGTTGCGAGATCTCCTGGGCGAAGGGATGGGAAGCATCTACCAGCACGCGGATCCCGTGTTCCTGTAGGAATTGTGCCAAAGATGGCGGCGAAAATCGCGTCACCACCACCTGGCCGGGCAGATCCCGATACAGCCTTCTTCCGCCCTCGGTGGTGACGGTGGCTATCCAAGGGATCCCCTCATGGCTGAGGACGTGGGCCAAGCTGCGGCTTTCGCTGGTGCCACCGATGAGGGCCACTTCAAGTGATGTACGAACCGAGCCCATGCTGTGTTGCCAAAGTTTGCTACCAGTGGATACGATCGAGGTCTGAAGGCTGGAGGCGAGTGCTCATGATCGAGATGCATGTGGCTGGGATCGCGGTCGACGCTGTCAAC
>NZ_JANSHG010000111.1:0-8513 GCF_047461555.1 Synechococcus sp. WC101 | reverse complement strand
CGCTACAACAGCTTGCCAGCCAGAGGGTCGCCGCAGCCTGGCCCGAACTTCCGGGTGAACCCCCAGAGTAGGGGGCGCGTTGACGCTCCCCGCACTTGAGTGGGGAGATGGCCGAGCACCCTGGCAGCAAACTTTGGAGGGCGCTGCCCAGCCGCACCCCCGACATCCCTCAGACAAAGAAAGTCCGAGAGTTGCGTCTGATTTCCCTATCACCTTGGCCGCCGCTCCCCTTACATGGGGTTCCTTGACTTCCCCCTTCCAGGGTTTGCAGCGTATTTGCCTGGGGAGGCGTCTTTTATGGCTATCGCAGCGGCACCCTAGCACAGCCAGCAATGTTAGCGCTACAGTACATTGAAGGTTTGTACCACTGGCAAGGGCGACTCAAGTCGTGGGTGGCCGTTCCGCTCCGTACTCAATGGGGCCAGCGAGCCAATTTTGGGTGTGAGTGAGGCCTGCATGGAGGGATTCCTGGATCTGTACCTGGAGCTAAACGTCCCCAGCCCAGTTGAGGAAGCCACTTGGCACCGTTGGTTTGAGGTGTGGCTGCGGGAGCTGGGGGTGACGGATCCCTGCGAGCTCAGCCTTTGCCTCACCTCCGACGAGCACATCCGCCAGCTCAACCGCGAGTTTCGCCACATCGACGCTCCCACCGATGTCCTGGCCTTTGCCGCCGAGGAGACGTCCACCCCTGTCGAGCTGCAGAAGATAACAGGGGTGCGCCTGCTGGGGGATATCGTGATTTCGGTACCCACCGCTTGCGCGCAGGCAAAAGCCCAGGGGCAGCGGCTGTCGCGGGAATTGGCCTGGCTGGCCAGCCACGGCCTGCTGCATCTCTTGGGATGGGATCACCCCGATGAGCTTTCCCTACAGCGCATGCTGCAGCAACAGCACCACCTGCTTGCCGCCATCCAAGAAGACCTGGAGGTGACCCATGGCCAGCAGCCCTAGCCGTTTTCCCCAGCCGCTGCGTTTGGCGGCATTGCGACGGCGAGCCCCTTTCACTTCAGCGCAGGTCGATTCGGCCCATCCCTCCGAGGCACCAGACCCGGGAGCCGAGGCTGACCTCGCGGCGCAGGATCCCTGGCAGCGCCCCCCTTCGTGGCAGGTGGCCACTAGCCTAAGTAAAAGCTTCTACTATGCAGGAAAGGGCCTGCTGTACGCCGCCCGCACCCAGCGCAACTTTCGCATCCACCTGGCTATGGCGGTAGTGGCCTTTGTCTTAGGGTTGGCCCTGCGGCTGAGCGCCGTAGAAATGGCCCTGATCAGCTTGACCAGCGGGATGGTGATGGCCTTGGAGCTGGTGAATACTGCCCTGGAAGCAGTGGTGGATCTGACCCTGGGCAGCCGCTATCACCTGCTGGCAGAAATTGCCAAAGATTGCGCTGCTGGAGCGGTGTTAGTGGCAGCGATGGCGGCTTTGGCTGTGGCAGCTTGGCTGTTTCTCCCCCCCTTGCTGCTGCTGCTGCCAGGGTAGGGACGCCGAAAAAGTTTTGCCCAGCCTCTCAAGGGATCCCATCCCAAACAGGTTTGTGCTGTGGATTCCTGGCTCCCCTCTCCCGCAGGGAAAGGGGTTAAGGGGTGAGGGATAAGGAGGGTCGGGAACTTGAGTGGGAGGGCGGTGTCCTAGTCTGCGAAAGGCCTATACGCCTAAAAGTACGACCCCTTTGTAATCGGGGTGACCAGCTTGACCCAAGGGCCTCCTCTATATTTGGGAATGGATCACCACCCGTCCCCCCTGTCGATCCAAATTCAGGGGTTTGGCCTCTGCTTCGATATCCAGTTGCTCCCAGGCGCCGACCATGGCGCATCCCACCCGTTCTCGCTCCTCCGGGGCGCAGAAGGCTAAAAGCGTGGGGCCAGCCCCGCTGATCACCACCCCATAGGCCCCGGCAGCCAGAGCCGCTGCCTGGACGGTTTTGAAGCCGGTAATCAGCTCCATGCGCGCCGGTTGGTGCAGTCGATCCTGCAAGGCCACCTTCAGCCAGTCCGCCCGCCCCGACTGCAGGCTGCGGATAAGCAGCCCCAGGTGACTGACGGAAAAGACAGCATCCGCCAGGCTGACGGACTTGGGCAGGATCTCGCGGGCCGCCTGGGTAGACAGCTTAAAGTTAGGCACCGCCGCCACTAGGCCGATGCGCTCGTGCCAATCCACCGGGCAAAATACCCATTGCCCCTGCTGCCCCTGCACACAGAGTTGACAGCCGCCCTGGAGGGCGGGCACCACGTTGTCGGGATGGCCTTCAAGGGCAATGGCCAACTGCAGGAGAGTCTCAGGAGCCAGGTTCAGCGATCCAAGAGCATTAGCCCCCAACAGGCCGCCGACAATGGCAGTGGCAGAGCTGCCCAGGCCCCGCGCCAGGGGCACGTTGAGGGTGATCTCAATCTCCACCCCCGGCACCGGCTTGCTTAGCAGCTCGAAAGCACGGCAGAAAGCGCGGTACACCAGGTTGTCCTTGCTCTGGCTGATGTGATCGCTGCCGCGATAGTGGATGCTGAGGCCGGTCGGAATCTCGCGAAACTGGAAGTGGTTGTAGAGCTCCAGGGCTGCACCGATGCAATCGAACCCCGGCCCCAAGTTAGCGGTGGTGGCGGGGACGATCACCTCTACTCGCTCTCTAACCAAGGGGGAAGCTCCTTAGCGAACGGCGGGCAACTCAATACCTGTAAGCCCCCATTATCCTACGAATAGGAGATCTCAGGCTCGCAGGGCCTCGATGGGATCTAGTTGCGCCGCTTGGCGGGCCGGGAAAATGCCGAAAACCACCCCGATCCCCGTCGAGAGGGAAAAGGACACCGCCACCGCCACTGCATCCACGCGGGTGGCCAGGGGGGTGAACACTTGCAGCGCCACCAGCAGGCCGCTGCTGAGGAGGATCCCGGCCACGCCCCCGCTGACGGCAATGAGAATAGCTTCGGTGGCAAACTGCTGCAAAATTTGCCGGCTATCGGCGCCGATCGCCTTGCGCAACCCGATCTCGGAGGTGCGTTCCGACACCGAGATCAGCATCACATTCATGATCCCCACCCCGCCCACCAGCAGCGAGAGGGCCGCCGTGCCGGTCAGCAGCACCCGCAGCAAGGTTAAGATCCTGGCCGCCCCGTCCAGCAACACCTTTTGGTTGCGGACGACGAAGTCATCCTCCCCCACCAGTTGGTGCCGTTGCCGCAGCAAGTTGCGGATCTGGAACTCGGCAGCCGGCAGATCTGCTTCGGAGCGGGCCGAGACGAAGATCGCCGTCAGTTCCAGGCCATAGGGGGAGCGCCGCCCCACAAACCGGTTGGCCACCACATCCACCGGCAAAAACAGGCCGGCATCGCTGTTGCCAAACACCGTTGGCTTAGAACGCAACGTGCCGATTACCTCGAAGGGCAGGTTGTTCAGCAGCACCGTCTCCCCGATAGCGGCAGCGGGATCCAAGCCGAACAGCTCGCGGGCGGCCTCGCTGCCCAGCACCACCACCGGGCGCTGCTCCTCAATATCCGCTGGCAAGAGAAAGCGCCCCTCCTCGATCTCCAAATTCAGCACCGACAAATACTCCGGCCAGGTGCCTGTGGCCTCATAGCGGCGATCCACTCCCCCCCGCACGGCGCGCACATTGACCACAAGACTGGGGACGGCTGCCGACACAGCGGGCACTTCCGCGGCAATTGCCCGTAGATCGTCGAGGGTAATGGGACGGGTGTTGCTGGCGTCCGCCAGGCCCAAGCTGGAAGAAAAGACAATGAGCAAGTTGGTGCCCAAAGAACGGAACTGATCCACGGCCAGCTCCTGGGCAGCATGGCCAAACCCGGCAATGGCCACGACGGCGGCGTTGCCGATGAGGATCCCTAACATGCTTAAACCGGTGCGCAGGCGGTAGCGGCGCACCATTTGCCAGGCCATTCGGGCTGCAATCGGTAGGCTCATGGGTGTGGCTTGATTTGAGCGGTTTCGCTGCGATTTTGCTCTTGTCGGATCAAAGTCTCCAGGTTCACCCCCGGCGGCAGCGCCGTAAAGACCCGATCCCCCGCCCGCAAGCCGGAGAGCACTTGGGTGATCCCGCCCTGGGTGAGGCCTGTTTCCACCGGTCGATAGACGGGCCGCTGGGTTCGCGGATCCAGCAGGATCACTCCCTCTTGGCCCTGCTCCCGCAAGATGGCCACCGAGGGCACCGTGAGCGCCTGAGGCTGCCGCTCCCCGATAAAATCCACCGAGACGTTCATGCCGGTGCGCAAAAAGTCTGCCCCCGCCTCCGGTTCGATCATGACCCGAAAGACGGTGACCTCCCGCACCACCACCGTGGCAGGGGCAATCCGCTTCACCCGCCCCTGCACCACCCGATCCGGATAGGCCAGGGAGCGGATCTCCACCGGCTGCCCCACCCGCACCTGGGCAATCTGCGCCTCCGGCACCTCGGCTCGCACCTCGATCCCCTGGGCCAGCGCCAAGATAGAGCTGGAAGAAGCGGCGGTGGCATCGGAAGCTGCGGTAGTGGGAGTTACAAAGGATCCCACCTCGGCAAAGCGCTGGACGACCACGCCGGAAAAGGGCGCCCGGATCTCGGCCTCAGCCAGGCGAGATTGCCGCTGGGCCAGCTCTGCCTCCGCTTGGGCAATCTGGGCTTGGATCTGCTGCAGCGTTTCTGGGCGGCTACCTGACCGCAATCGCTCCAGCTCCTGTTGAGCCGCTTGCCAGTCCGCCTGCGCCTGTTCCAGGCGGGCCAGGCGTTGATCCAGCTCGCTACGAGCCACCACCCCCTGCTGCACCAGGGTCTGAATCCGCTCCAATTCCCTTTCGGCCAACCTCACTTGCGACCGCGCCGCATCCACCCTGGCCTGGGCCGCCGCGATCACCTGGGGTCGCTCGCCAGCTTGCAGTTCCGCTAGGCGGGCCTGTAGCTCTTGGATGCGGGCTTGGGCTTGGCGAATGCCGCTGGCTAAATCCCCGTAATCCATCCGAGCCAACACTTGCCCTGCCGCTACCTCATCTCCCTGATCCACCAGCAGCTCTGCCAGACGACCGGACTCGCGGGGGCTGACATTCACCTGCCGGATCGGCTGCACCTGGCCGCTCACCCGCAGGCGTTGGGCGAGATCTGTCACCTGCACGGGCACCGTTAGCCTCTCCAGGCGCTGGGCCGTCTGTTGCCGGAGCTGACGCTGAACGAGAATGCCGCCGCCCAAGCCGGCTAACAATATCCCCACAAGGATCCAGCCGATGGGCAGTCCTCTGTTGTGGGATCCGGTCTGTGGCAGAGGTTGGTCAGCAGATTTGGCAGGGGTTGGGGATCCCGTCTGGGGCTCATTGGTGCGCAGGATCACAAAAGTCTCTCGCCTTTAACAAGGGCTTTCTCTGTATCCAGCCTATTGAAAAAGGAGAGGGGGTGCAAACGCGGTTTCCCGCATGGCCATTGGGTTCGGACGGCTGGCAAGCTCTGTACAAAAAAAGGGGGGATTGCTACACTGATTAGCTGCCGATAACGCGGGAAAGCCATGAACGCTCGCATCAACGCCGAAGAGATCATCCGCTCCATCGAAGCGGCCCACATGAAGTCGGATCTGCCAGAG
Organism: Synechococcus sp. WC101; assembly: GCF_047461555.1. Classification (NCBI taxonomy): domain Bacteria; kingdom Bacillati; phylum Cyanobacteriota; class Cyanophyceae; order Synechococcales; family Synechococcaceae; genus Synechococcus; species Synechococcus sp. WC101. The sequence goes on along the minus strand of NZ_JANSHG010000111.1, from coordinate 2,966 downwards.
ATCCATGTTGGCGATCAGGTACGGGTGGGGGTGCGCATTCAAGAGGGCGGCAAAGAGCGGGTGCAGGCTTTTGAAGGCACGGTCATTGCTATGCGTCACTCTGGATGCAACCGCACCATCACGGTGCGCAAGATTTTCCAGGGAATTGGAGTGGAGCGGGTCTTCCTGGTTCACTCGCCGCGCATCGACTCAATCCAGGTGTTGCGGCGTGGCAAGGTGCGGCGGGCCAAGCTGTTCTATCTGCGAAACCGAGTGGGCAAGGCCACTCGCATCAAAGCCAAAACGGATTCTAAAGAAGAAACCCTCTAAGGCTTTGGGCATACCTGCTACACTAGGTAAACTAGGTAAGGGGCTGACCCTTTACTACTCCTGCGTCCTTAGTTCAGTTGGTAGAACGTCGGTCTCCAAAACCGGATGTCGGGGGTTCGAGTCCTCCAGGACGCGTCAGCGGTTCGGAATTTTGAGGTGGCTTGGGGTAGATTCTCAAGCTTAAGCGCCCCGAGCTGCCAATTTTCAGAGAGAAGTCAGGGATCCAAGCCAACCGCTCCAACAAAAATTGGACGAGCCTGTTTAGACTCGCCGCTGCGGCCAAGGAACTTCGGCGGCAGCCGTTCGCAATCGGGCTGAGGGCGCTGCGGAGAGTCTTCCAGTTCCCCGTGAACGAGGATTAAAGAGATAGAGATCCCAACTTTTCCCGGGCCAAACCTAGGACTTCCTCGCTTCCTTCTTGATGCGATCCAACTCTGCCTGTAGCTCAGCAATCTGTTGGCGCAAACGGGCAGCTTCCGAAAGTTCAAGGGCAGTGCCAGTCTTGTCTTCAGCGTCGCCCATGTCGTCAATGTTGATCTTGCGAGGGGCGCCAGCAGACCTTTCCCCCCCCCTACGGTTGGCGTTGGCAGCGATGGCGTCCATGTAGGCCCGCGCCTCTTCGGCGGTCATCGCCCCCCGCTCCACCAATTCATCCACCAAAGCCTGGACCTGCTTGCGCAGCTCCAGCAGACGGCTGTTGGCTCTCCCGGCCACCTTTGCAGCATTGTCTGCCACCACCGCGGCCAAACCCATGCCGAAGTAGAAAGCCTTCTGAGCAAAGTTGGCGAGGGGGTTGTCTGTCTCGGCCATACAGGTGTGCGCTGCCAGGGCAGAGGTAAAACTTGGAAGAGGGCGACCCGGGTTGACGCGCCTGCTCAGAGCATCCCGTAGTGCTGCTATCTTCCGATCCTGACACGGTTTGGGCGTCGGAGCTGCACGGACCCAGGTCTTCCAGTAGCCTAACATTTTTCCTCTCTGCCCCGCTCGGCTTTCTGGAGGTGATCTCAGATCTTCTCCCCCTGTAGACGGCGGGAGGGGGCAGAGTACAGCGCGAGCCTTCCCGTCTTGCAAGGTAAACCTAAGGGGTTTCCGGCGGCTCCAGATAAACTGGGATCCGCTCCACAACGGTATCGCTGCGCCGCACCTCTTGTCCCTGGGCTTGGGGAATAGCCACCGGCAAGGTAACCGGTTGGGCAACGAAACAACTGGCCACCGGCAGAGCCTGCTCCAGTTCGTCGAGAGGGCGCGGGATCACAGCCACCGCGTTCAGCTCGCCGATGCGCTCTGCCTCGTACATGCCGGCATCGATGGCGATGGCCACGTTGGCCACCGTGCCCCGAATGATGGCCGTACACAGGCCGTCGCCAATGGTCTCGTAGGCGGCCAGTTGCACATCCGCCGTTTTCAGCATTGTGTCGGCGGCCCCTACCATAGCCGGAAAGCCGCGGGTTTCCAGCAGGCCCACGGCCAAGTTGCTGAGGCGGCTGTAGCCGCGGTTTTGTGCCAGTTGAGACAGCTTGCTGCTGACGGGCAGCACCGCCTCCAAGTTAGGCAAAGGCCGTGGAATGACCAAACTGGAGATCTCCTCTTGCTCAAACTGGCGGGCCACCTCGATCCCCTCCTCGATGGCAATGCGCACATCGGCAATCCCTCCCCGTACGATTGCCGTGCAGTAGCCTCCTGAGATCTTCTCAAAGCCGATCAGCGTCACCCCCGCCGACTTGGTCATGGCGTCGGCAATGCGCACAATGACCGGAAAGCTGCGTGTCTGAATAAGGCCCAAAGAGGTGGACATAGCACCCTACTTCTTTATGCCAGTGTAGCCCTCAAGACTGGCCACCCCCAGAGGATAGGATCTGCCGGTAAGGATAGATCTTGCCCAGCAGCCGATCCAGCTCCGAATAGCCCGGGATCCCATTTAGCTTGCGGGTCTTAGGGGATCTCGAGTTCTCTTGGGTTTGCTCAGCCGCCTCCTGCCAACGACGGGTTTGCTTTTCCACCTGGGCCAGCGGCGAGTCGGGGGGAGAGGGAGGGGTCGGCTCAGGCAAGGTTTCCTCAGGGGGTTCTATCGGCTCTTGCGGGGCCGCCGCCGACACGGGCTCTGCCTCGCTAGCCATGCCCACCTCCGCCTCTTGCCTGCTGGGATAGGTGGGATCCCCGACCAGCGAGCGGGGAGGGATCACCGCCTGGCTGAGCACTGAACAGTTGAGCAGCGTGGTTTCCGAGCCGATACAGGCGTTTTTGCCGATGGTGCCCTGCCCGATCACCAGCACCCCCATTCCCAAGGTGGCCCCCGCCTCCACGACGAGGGATCCCCCGCAGGCGTGCAGGATGGATCCCATGCCAATACAGACGCCTCGCCCGATCTCGATGCGACAGCCGGGGTTGGCCCGCAACAGCACTCCCGCTGCAATGCCTGCCCCTGCCTCCACCTGCACCTCGCCACTGACATAGTAGCGAGTTTCGCCGTTCTGGCTGGGCCAGGAGCGCAGCGTTGTAGAGGTGGGCAGAGGCAAAGCCAAGGTGCTCCTCATCGCTAGGAGGTCGGATCAAAACCAACCTTGAACCGACAGTGATCAGAGAACAGGCGGATCCCTCAAGGGGTTTGGATGATCTGCTCCAGCACCCGTCGTTTGGCTTTGGGGTCGATGCCCAGC
>NZ_JANSHG010000110.1:0-8780 GCF_047461555.1 Synechococcus sp. WC101 | reverse complement strand
GACCGGGACTGACCTGAGCTTTGCCCGCACCTGGGGCACACGCCTTCAGGGCGCCGTTCGGGAATAGTGCAATCGGCTGGTTGACCACTGCCCGCTTCCCCTCTCCTCCTTGGGAGAGGGGCTGGGGGTGAGGGCCCAGTGCGGATGGCGAGACTCGAACTCGCATGGCAAAGCCACACGCCCCTCAAACGTGCGCGTATACCAGTTCCGCCACATCCGCATTCCAGGTTTAACCATCATAGCGGCAAAAGGGCGGGGCTGTTAAGAGGAGGGGCCATTGCGGTACGGGCTAGTTTAATCTTCTGTCCAAAACCGCTCTGAGAGATACTTATCGGCCCCGTCGCACAAGATGGTCACCACCACGCCGGAGGAGAGCTGACAGGCCACCTGTAGAGCCGCCACCACATTGGCTCCGGCAGAGATGCCCACCAACAAGCCTTCCTCCAAGGCCAAACGCTTGACCATTTTCTGGGCTGCTTCGGTGGAGATCTCGATGTGCTGGTCGGGCAGGGTGGGATCGTAAATCTCGGGCTTGAGAGCAGTGGCCATGTGCTTGAGGCCTTCAAGGCCGTGGAAGGGGGAGTCCGGCTGCATGGCAATGATCTGGATATCGGAGCGGTACTCCCGCAAGCGCCGCCCCACCCCCATGCAGGTGCCGCTGGTGCCTAACCCGGTTACGAAGTGGGTGACCTGTCCCTGGGTTTGCTCCCAGATTTCTACCCCCGTGGTCTCGTAGTGGGCCTGCCAGTTGGCGGGGTTGCTGTACTGGTCGGGATAGAAGTAGAGATCCGGGTTTTCGGCATAGAGGGCGCGGGCTTTCTCGATGGCCCCATCGGAGCCGAGGGCCGGATCTGTGAGCACTACCTCCACCCCGTAGGCGGCGAGGATCTTCTTGCGCTCTGGGCTGGCGTTGGCCGGCAGGGCCAGCTTCACCTTGTACCCCAAAGCTGCCCCGATCCAGGCGTAGGCGATGCCGGTGTTGCCGCTGGTGGCATCCAGGATGATCTTGCCAGGCGTAAGCTTGCCCTCGCGTTCGCCAGCGCGGATCATATTCAGGGCCGGGCGATCCTTGACCGAGCCGCCGGGGTTGTACCACTCTGCTTTGCCATACACTCGCACCGACGGCGGCAGGTCGGCGGTGACCCGCCGCAGGCGAATGAGCGGCGTCCGTCCCACCAGCTCGATGGGGCTCTCGACCGCAGGGGGCAAGGGGCGAGAAGAAAACACGGTTGGATACAAGGGGGATCCCTCGCTAGATAAGCACTGGGCTGGACAACCATTGCTCATCTTATCCCGGTGTTTATCGGCTCTTGCCGGCTTTTTCTGGCCCTCTCCGCGCTTCCCCGAAAACCTCTGGCTAGACTCTAAGATGGGGGTAGGGAAGCACGAGTTCTGGACAGCGGCGTGATGCGGAGGGGCATGGCAGAAATCGGCATTGTAACCGCGCAACAATTTGACCGCCGGCGAGGCCAGATCCATGTTTACGACGGCGAGGGCAAGGGCAAGTCGCAGGCGGCGCTAGGGGTTGTGCTGCGTTCCATTGGGCTGGGGATTGAAAACTCGGCCCCCAGCCGGGTGTTGCTGGTGCGGTTTCTCAAGGGGCCGGGCCGCACCTATGCCGAGGATGCCGCGATTGCCGCTCTGCAGCGCGGCTTCCCCCACCTTATCGATCAACTGCGCACGGGGCGAGGAGAGTTCTTCGGCCCCGACGAGATCACTAAGTTTGACCGCCAAGAGGCCCGCCGCGGCTGGGATGTGGCCAAGGGGGCGCTGGCGTCGGGGTTCTACTCGGTGGTGGTGCTGGACGAGCTGAACCCGGTGCTGGATCTGGGCCTGCTGCCTGTGGACGAGGTCGTCAGCACCCTCAAGCAAAAGCCAGAGGAAATGGAGGTCATCATCACCGGACGGGGCGCCCCTAAGGAAATTATCGACCTAGCAGATTTGCACTCGGAAATGCGCAGCGTGCGGCGGGCGGCGGATCCCCAGGACGGCCAGCCCCTCCTCAGCGGCATCGAGATCTATACCGGCAACGGCAAGGGCAAGTCCACCAGCGCTCTGGGCCGGGCTCTGCAGGCCATTGGGCGCGGCATCAGCAAAGATCTCTCCCACCGCGTCCTGATTATGCAGTGGCTAAAGGGGGGAACGGGCTACACAGAAGATGCGGCCATTCGGGCTTTGCGAGAGAGCTATCCCGATCTAGTAGATCACCAGCGCTGCGGCCGCGACGCCATCGTTTGGCGGGGCAAGCAGCAGGAAATCGACTACGTGGAGGCGGAGCGGGGCTGGGAGCTGGCACGGGCGGCCATCGCCTCTGGGCTTTACAAGACCATTATTCTGGACGAGCTCAACCCAACGGTGGATCTGGAGCTATTGGATGTGGAGCCAATTGTTGAGGCTTTGCTGCGCAAGCCACGCGATACGGAGATCATCATCACAGGGCGCTGCCATGCGCCTTTGCCCTACTTTGAGCTGGCCTCTGTCCATTCGGAAATGGTGAGCCACAAGCATTATGCCGAACAGGGGGCCGATCTGCGGCGCGGGGTGGACTATTGAGCAGGGTGGCGATGCTGGATCAACTCCTGCAGCAAAGCGGGTTCCCCGACGCGAGGGCGCTGGCGCAGGTCTTGCTTGGCCTTTTCCAGACGGAGGTGTGGGTGGAGGGCAAGGAGCGGGTTCCCCAGGGCCCCCTGCTGGTGGTGAGCAACCATCGCAGCTTTTTGGATGCGCCGGTGCTGATTGCTGGGCTGGATCGACCGATTCGTTTTGCCTGCCACTACTACCTATCGCAAGTGCCCCTCTTGCGGGAGGTTGCCTTGGCCCTGGGTTGTATCCCCCTCCAGCAGGGATCAGGGCCGCAGCTTGCCTTTTTTCGCCAGGCGCAGGCTACTCTGGCGGCAGGCGGAGGGGTGGGGATCTTCCCGGAAGGGGCGGAGCAGATTACTCGCGAGACCTCGCCCCAAGAGCTGGGCTGGTTTCAGCCGGGCTTTGCCCATCTGGCCTTGGCTGCTGGCGTGGATCCCCTGCCGATCCTGCCGGTGGCCGTGTGGGCGCAGGAAGAGTGGCGGGCGATGGATATTCCCATGGCTTTCTTCCGCTGGTTTGATCCCACGGAGCCCAGGTTTCAGCGGCCGGGGGGGCATCCGGTGGTGATCTACCGTCAGGTGGTGGTTCGAGTGGGATCCCCTCTTTGGGTGAGGGGAGCAAGGCGCTATACCTGCCGCCAGGAGCGGCTGCAGCTCATTCGGGAGTTAACGGCAGCCGCCCGCGAACAGGTGCGCTTGGGGTTGACAAGGAGATGGAAAGATTGAAAAGCAAGCCCACCGCCTCTAGTCCAAGCCGCCAGAAGCGGCCCCTGCTGCTCTATTTGCCGGGTATGGATGGCACCGGCAAATTGTTTTACCGGCAGGCGCAGGCTCTGCAAGCCGAGTTTCGCGTCCGCCCTCTGAGCTTAAACCATCCCGAAGCGGGGCATAGCTGGGAGAGCTTGGCCGATTGGGTGGGATCCCAACTGGAGGAGGGAGCCTACCTGTGTGGCGAGTCCTTCGGAGCTTGCCTAGCCCTGGCTGTAGCTGCCCAGCAGCCGGAGCGCTGTCGTGGCCTGATTCTGGTCAATCCGGCCTCCTCGCTGCGGCGCCGGCCCTGGTGGTGGGCAGGTCAGGTTCTCCTGCCCTTTTTGCCGCCGGGACTTTACCACCAACTGGCGGAGCGGGGGTTAGGGTTTTTGGCGGAGCTAAGCCAAATGGAGCCGCCGGATCGGGAGCGGCTGCGCCAGGCCGTTCACAGTGTTGAGCCCACGGTGGCCGCCCAGCGCCTGGCCTTGCTGGGATCGTTTGTCGTGGAGGAGCTGCCCCTGGAGTCGATGACCCTGCCGACGTTGCTGGTGGCGGGGGGGCGGGATCGCCTCCTGCCCTCGGTGCAGGAGGTGCAGCGTCTGGCGGAGCGACTGCCCCAGGCCCAGGTGGAGATCTCGCCTTTAAGCGGCCATGCCTGCCTTCTGGAGCGGCAGATGAACCTGCGGCGCTACTTGCTCAAGCCCGATGGGGTCTTTGCCCCGCTACTGCTCAATTCCGCTCTGGCCCCCTGAGCAGCAAGAGGGAGCCCCACAGGTTTTCGATTCGCTCTTGGCAGAAGCCGTCTTTCCCCTCTCGATCCAGCCAGAGGGCTCTCAGGCCTGCTGCCTTGGCCCCCTCATAGTCTTCGCGGCGGCTGTCGCCAATGTGCCAGGCAGCGGCAGGCGGGATCCCCTGGGCCGCTAGGGCAGCCTGGAAGATGCGGGGATCGGGCTTGGCATAGCCCACCTGGGTAGAGAGAGTAAGGCTAGAAAAATAGCCGTCCAGTTGCAGCGCCTGCAGCACTCGCACTAGACGGCTGTCGAAATTGGAGATTACCCCTAGCTGGATCCCTTCCTGTTGCAGGGCTTGCAAAACTGGCAGCGTCTCGGGATAGAGCTCCCAGGGATCCGACGTGGCAAAATGCTCGAACAGGTGGGCAAAAAACGCTGCAAAGCGCTCCTCCCCAAAGGCAGTAAGGGATCCCTCCACCTGGGCAAAGGTCTGGCGCACCACTTGATGCCACCAGGCCCGCTCCCACTCCTCTAAAAGGGATCCCGTCAAGCCCACGCAGGCGGGTGGCGGAGCACTGGCAAAAGCTTGGGCAAAGGCGCGATCCAACGCCCGTGGTTCCACGGCTACCCCGTATTCTGCCGCTAGCTGACTGTAGACTTGGCCCACGCTGCCCCGCACCCGGAACAGGGTGCCGACGGCATCGAAAAAGATCGCCTTCGGCCTCATTGCTGGTTTTCGTAGCGCGCGTAGGCCTCCACAATCCGCTGGACTAGAGGGTGGCGCACCACATCCCGCTGGTCAAAGTAGCAAAAGGCAACCCCCTCTACCCCCGCCAGGATGCGCTCTGCAGCCGCCAGGCCCGACAGGCGATGCTTGCCCAGATCCGTTTGGGTGAGATCCCCGGTAACCACCATGCGGGAGCGGAAGCCCAGCCGCGTGAGGGCCATCTTCATCTGCTCCGGGGTGGTGTTTTGGGCCTCGTCCAAGATGATGAAAGCGTTGCTGAGGGTACGCCCCCGCATGTAGGCCAGCGGCACCACCTCGATGACTCCCTGGGCCATAAGCTGGGGCAGCTTGGCCGGGTCGATAAACTCGAACAGGGCATCGTAGAGAGGCCGCAGATAGGGATCTACCTTTTCCACCAGATCCCCTGGCAAGAAGCCCAGCTTCTCCCCTGCCTCTACCGCTGGTCGCGTCAGGATCAAACGCTCGTACTCGCGGTTTTGCAGGGCTGTGATGGCCACAACGGCAGCCAGATAGGTTTTCCCGGTGCCTGCCGGCCCGATGCCGAAGCAGAGATCGTGGGTGCGAATGGCTTGCACGTACTCCTGTTGGCGGGGTGTCTTGGGCCGGATCAACTCTCCCTTACGGGTGCGGGCCAACACACCTGCTTGCGCTTGCTGATAGGCCGTAGCCTCCTGGCCGGAGAGGGCGCGAAAAGCTTGCTCCGCATCAATCACCGTGACAGGGTGTCCAGTTTGCCAAAGCGGCTTCAGCAATTCTAGCCACTGCCGCACCTGCTGCCGCTGCTGAGGGGTGCCTTTCAGGTACAGGTCTTGTCCGCGCAGCGTTACAGAGGCACCACTGGAGCGACTGATCCACTTCAGGTTGGCCTCCTGAATGCCCGCCAAGGACATGGCCTGCCGAGGGCTTGACAAAGAGATGATCTCCAGATCGGTGGCGGCAGAAGTGTCGTGCATGCCGTGGGCGCCGGGCACCCCGCGAGACTTGCAATGGTGATCTTATCAAAAACGGTTGTCAAAGCGCTCCGGGTTGCGGAAAGCTGCTGCAGAGACCAAACGAGCGCAAGAGTGCTTAACAGGGGCATTGCACAAATTAATGTGTTTTGGAATACGAGGTCCCAGAAGATCTGCGCTGAGTAAGGATCTGGGTTTCGGCCTTGGTTGGCAATCAAGTCTTGGGGAATTAACAGATTCCTATGGTTCCCTAAAAAAGTATTGCAAAGGTCTATTTCTCTGGGAATAGCCGCCATCCATCAAGTAAAGTTGACCTATTACAAAGAGCTTGAGACCTTAATCTCTTGCCCGATCGAGGAAGAGCCTGAGGTTCTCAGCCCCGATGTCACAGTTCATCTGAGATTCTCCATCCAGCAGCAGGGAGAGGAATAGGTTTGTCTTTAAAACCTTTCCCCGGCTCATTTTTGGGATCCCTGTAAGCTCTTTACAGCTTCTCACTTCTGGAGTCATTTTGAAGAAAAGGAGAGATAGATGTTTACCCAATCGGCTACACCCGCTACGTCAGGGCTGCCACAAATGGATTTGACGCAAGTCCCGCCAGAGATTACCTGCGATGGCAGCGACTTAGACTGGAGCCAAGCCGCAGCGATCGAGGGCACCCAACCCCAAGAGGAGAACTTGCAGGGCTGGATCGCCTTTTACGGCCTGCGGGTCAACCAAGAACCGGGCAACATCCTGCACTGGCAGGGGCAGCCGCTGCGGGCCAGCTGCATTCGCTTTTTTGTGAAAAATGTGGCTTGGCGCTATGGCTTTTCTTTCTCCACCAGCATCCGCTCTCCTCTCGGCAAAGGGATCCCCACGCCTTCGGAGTGGCGCTACCCCGGTCTTTGCCGCTACGGCCTGGTGCTGTTCCAGCCCAACGCCCGGTTGGTGGCCCGGCAGGTCTGGGAATCCTCGCCGGAGCAGCCGCAAGAGGTGGATCTGGATCCCAACTTGGATATCGCCTTCAACGTCAATGACGCCAAGGGCAGCTACGGCGACAACAGCGGCAGCTTCGATATCTATGTGCAGGTGGTGAACTGAGCTGCAGCAGGGATCCCGCTCGAGAACAGTTGCCGGGTGGGATCCCATCTTCTACAATAGGTGAACCGGCGGCTGGATCCCAGCTTGCTGAGGTCTCTGCCGCTCTGGAGAGGTGGCTGAGTGGTCGAAAGCGGCTTCCTGCTAAGAAGTTACGGGGCCCAAAAGCTCCGTCGAGGGTTCGAATCCCTCCCTCTCCGTTGTTGTGGCCAGTTCCTAGCCGCCCTTGCCGGTGGTGGAGGGCACCCATGGGTCAGGCGTGGCTGCTGAGTCAGTGGGGGGTGGCGCTCTGGCTCAATCTGGCCTTGGTGGCGCTGGCCCTGCTGAGCCCCCAGAAGGCGCTGACGCGAGCTGGGGTTCTCCACGCGGGCCTGCTGGGCCTGTTGGTGTGGGGGGGCCTGGGAGGGCGGGGTTACCTGGTCGTAGCCGCCTATTTTTTAGTCGGCACCGCCGTAACCAAGCTGGGGATCCGCCGCAAGCAGGCCCAGGGGATCGCCGAAAAGCGAGAGGGGGCGCGAGGGCCGGAAAATGTCTGGGGATCTGCCCTGACGGGAGCTGCCTGTGCGGTGGGATATGCGCTTTTTGCCCATCCCCTCTGGTGGTTGGGGTATAGCGCCAGCTTCGCCGCCAAGTTGGCCGATACCGTCAGCAGCGAGGTGGGAAAAGCCTACGGACGTCAGACCTTTTTGATCACCACCTTGCAGCCGGTGCCAGCAGGCACTGAGGGAGCCGTCAGCCTGGAGGGATCCCTGGCGGGGGTGGCGGCAGCAGGAGGGATGGCCGCCTTGGCCTGGGGCATTGGCGGAGAATGGGTGGGAGGGAATTTCCTATGGTTGGGAATCTGCTGGCTGGCCGGGATCCTGGCCACTTTGGCAGAAAGCTGGATGGGGGTGGTGTTGCAGCCTCGCTTGGCTTGGATGAGCAATGAAGTGGTGAACGGCATTCAAACGACCCTAGCAGCTCTTTTAGCAGTGGGTCTGGGGGCGCTTTTGGGGATCGGATCCTAAAAAGATGCCCAAGCGCTCCGCGCCGCTGCCCTCACCCCCAGCCCTTCTCCCTCTGGGAGAGGGGAGTTAGAGCGTTGCGTAGCAATAACGAGGCAAAGAACCGTTTCGTTGCTGTTTGAAATGACTGTATTTTTGAGATTGAGAATGGCGCCGTTGCCATTGGGAATGGCTATGCAAAGCAAGAAATAAATAAAGAGGGAGAAGCTCTCCCTCTGCGCCGATTGGCTGGGAACTAGACCGATTGCTCTGGACCTCTCCTAGCGCAGGCCGCTGGGCTTGTAAACCAAGAAGCTGAGCACCTGGCACTGCTTAATGTTGTCGAAACCCACCACACGGATGAAGCAATTGGGGTAGGCGCTGCGGCAGGCCTGTACCTCGGTCAGCACCTCCTGGGGAGAAGTGGCGCTGAACAGGGGCAATTTCCACAGCGTCCAGTAGTGGTCGGTGGGCTGCGAAGACTCGTTGAATTCGATGGCAGGAATGTAGCCTTGATCCAAGATGTACTGCACCTGCTTGAGGATCTGCAGATCCGTCATCGGAGGCAAGTAGGAAAAAGTTTCGTAGCGGCGCTCTTTCGGCAAGGTTTGCATGACTGAAGTTACTCCGTTTCAGGTGTAGGGTTCTGAAGAGGGGATCCCGCTTCCGGGTGCGTGGCCAGCGGGGATCCCGCTGCTGAGGTAAGCCGTTCCAGGTGGCTACGGCGGTGTTCCATGTTGGCTTGCTGGATGCCGGTCTTGGCCATCTCCGGCAAGTAGTCCACCACCTCCGCCGCAATGTGCTCGCGAACGGTCATGATGCGATAGGCCAGGTCAGGACGCTCTGCCAGCAAAGCCCGCAGGTAGGTTTCCCCCTCCTGAAGGTTTTGCCGAGCCGAGAACTGCTGCAGCCACAGGGCCCTGGGAGGATCCGTCTCGCTCAGTTGGGCCAGCACC
>NZ_JANSHG010000109.1:0-8785 GCF_047461555.1 Synechococcus sp. WC101 | reverse complement strand
CGGGGCTGATCCATACCTCTTCCGAATCGGGAAAGACCAGAGCCCGTGAGGCCATCGAGTGGGGACAGATAGGGATCAACTGCAACACCGGCAGGCCGGGAGTGATGACCGGCCCTCCCGCAGAAAGGGCATAGGCGGTGGAACCGGTGGGGGTGGCTAAAATAATGCCGTCGGCAGCCACATCCAGCGGTGAGTGATCCCCAATGGTTACTTCAAAGTGGCACATGCTGGTCAAGGGCTCGCGGTGGAGCACCATCTCGTTGAGGCTGAGCACCTCCCAGCGCAATTCGTTGCCGCGGTAGGCCTGCACCAGCAACATGCTGCGGCGATCGAGAATGTACTCGCCAGCAATGGCTGCCTTGGCCGCCTCCTCCAGGTGGGTTAGGTAGGTCTCTGTCAGAAAGCCCAGGTGGCCCGTGTTCACGGCCAGCAAGGGGATCCCTTTGGGGGCCAGTTGCCGGGCTGCTGCCAAAACGGTGCCGTCTCCCCCCAGCACCACGGCAAACTTCATGCTCTCGTCAAAGCCGGCGGGGGCCAGGCTGTCCACCTTGGTCAAGCAGACGGGACTGTCGGGCTTGGCGTAGCCAAGGATGCCGCCCCAGTTGGGTGCGACACAGACTTCCCAACCCTGTTCCTGAAACCAGCGGGACAGGGTTTCGCTGCTGCGCTTGGCGGCGGGCTTGGCGTCGTTGTAGAGGATCCCGGCTTTGGGCTTGCTCATGGGGCAGTGGTGAGGCAGAGGGTGCCAAAACTCTATCAGTTCTGGATCGGCTCTGGGATCCCTTCTGCAACCAGGACGGCAGCGGTCTCGGGTTTTGGTGAAGTAAACCTAGCTTCCGTTCCGGGGTGCCCTGGGCTCGCCTCCAGCTTCGCCCTTGGGCTGGGCAGCGGATCCCGCTTTGCGGGCGCTTTTGCAGCAAACGGTGGCCGGCCCGATGGCCATAGCCAATCCCATGCTGTTTCCTCCGCCCAGGGATCCCTTGCCTTAGAATCAGGCTGGAAGGCCTCCCCAGCAAGGTCTGGTTTCCCCTTGGTTTGGACAGGCTGAGGGGAGTTGCTGTCAACCTCGCTCCTTTCCCCATGCAAGCCTGTACCCTGATTGCCCGCGCCAAGATCAATCTCTACCTAGAAATCCTCGGCTCCCGCCCCGATGGCTATTCCGAGGTGGCCATGATCCTACAGAGCATCGCTTTGGCGGATCGCGTGCATCTCCAGCGCCGTCCCCACGGGATCCTCTTGATTTGCGATCACCCGGAAGTGCCGGCAGATGCCCGCAACCTGGCCTACCGCGCGGCTGAGCTGCTGCAAAGGGAATGTCGGGCTGAGCTGGGAGTGGAGATCCAGCTGGAAAAACAGATCCCAGTAGCAGCGGGCTTGGCGGGCGGCTCAGCAGATGCGGCGGCAGTTTTGGTGGGTCTGAACCAGCTTTGGGGCCTGGGCCTGACGGTAGGAGAACTGCAGAGCTTGGCGGCCCGTTTGGGATCCGATATTCCCTTTTGTGTGCAGGGGGGGACGCAGTTGGCTACGGGACGGGGAGAAGTTTTACAGCCGCTGGCCGACTGGGAGGGGATCCCCCTGCTGTTGGCCAAGCCCAAGCACCTTGGGATCTCCACTGCCTGGGCCTATCAAGCCTTTCGCGCTCACCGTGCCGCTTCCTTGCCTTCTGCTGGAGCCTCTCTGCCGACCTTGCCCCAAGTCCTCGCTGCTCTGGAGCGTCGGGATCTGCTGGGCTTGGCCCGCAGTTTGCGCAACGATCTGGAGCAACCAGTTTTGGCCGAGCACGCTATCGTGGGAAAATTGCGCCAGGCCTTGCTCGAGGCAGGAGCGCTGGGATCCCTGATGTCGGGCTCAGGGCCGACGGTGTTTGGGATCATGGCCAGCCTGGAGAGGGCCGCCCAAGCCCGTGACAGTCTGTGCCACCACTTTCCAGAGGTGGATTTCTGGGTAACCCAGTTTGCTCCCACCGGTATTTTGCTGGAGCCGGATCCCCAGGCCCTCCGTCTCCCCTAGGGCCGGTCAGCTCAACTGGGCTAGCCCGGCCTTGGGAAAGGTGCTTTGCCCGCCCCGACCTCTGACTTGACAAGCTTTGGTAACAAGTAGGACATTGAAGCTCTACGGAAAGCAGCTCAAAACTGGCTTGGCCGCAGGCCGGAGAGGAAGATGAGCGAGAGGACGTTGTTCGACAAAGTCTGGGACGCCCATACGGTGCGGGTTTTGCCCTCGGGGCAGACGCAGTTGTTCATCGGCCTGCACCTCATCCACGAGGTCACCAGCCCCCAGGCTTTTGCCATGCTGCGGGAGCGCCATCTGCCGGTTCTCTTTCCGGAGCGGACGGTGGCTACGGTAGATCACATTATCCCCACCGACAACCGGGCGCGACCTTTTGCGGATCCCTTGGCAGAGGAGATGATCCAGGAGCTGGAGCGCAACTGTCGCCAATATGGCATCCGCTTCTACAACAGCGGCTCCGGCCAGCAGGGGATCGTGCATGTGATTGCGCCGGAGCAGGGGCTGACGCAGCCGGGGATGACCATTGCCTGCGGCGATAGCCACACGTCTACCCATGGGGCCTTTGGGGCCATTGCCTTCGGCATCGGCACCAGCCAGGTGCGGGACGTGCTGGCCACCCAAACTCTGGCCTTGTCCAAGCTCAAAGTGCGCCGCATCGAGGTGCAGGGCACGTTGGGGCCGGGGGTTTACGCCAAGGATGTGATCCTGCACATCATCCGCAAGCTGGGGGTCAAAGGCGGGGTGGGCTACGCCTACGAGTACGGCGGCAGCACTGTCGAGGCGATGAGCATGGAAGAACGCATGACCCTCTGCAACATGTCCATCGAAGGAGGAGCCCGCTGCGGCTATGTCAATCCCGACGCCGTGACCTTTGAGTATTTGCGGGGGCGGGAGTTTGCCCCTCAAGGATCCGATTGGGAAGAGGCTGTGGCCTGGTGGCAAAGCCTAGCTAGCGACCCCGACGCTGTCTATGACGACGTGGTGGTGTTTCAGGCCTCCGAGATTGCTCCCACGGTTACCTGGGGGATTACCCCCGGCCAAAACATTGGGGTGGACGAGCGGATCCCGGCTCCCGAGGAGTTGCCAGAAAGTGAGCGGGAACTGGCTAGGGAAGCCTACACCTACATGGGCTTGCGACCAGGGGATCCCATCGTGGGCACGCCAGTGGATGTCTGCTTCATTGGCAGTTGCACCAACGGCCGCTTGAGCGATTTGCGGGAGGCGGCCAAGATTGCCAAAGGACGGCGAGTAGCGCCTGGAGTGAAGGCGTTTGTCGTGCCCGGCTCGGAGCGGGTCAAGCAGGAGGCGGAACGCGAGGGCCTGCGCGAGATCTTTGAGGCGGCAGGGTTTGAGTGGCGGGATCCCGGCTGCTCCATGTGTTTGGCCATGAACCCAGACCGCCTCGTAGGCCGGCAGATTAGCGCCTCTTCTTCCAACCGCAACTTTAAGGGTCGCCAGGGATCCCCCAGTGGGCGCACCCTGCTCATGAGCCCGGCCATGGTGGCGGCGGCGGCCGTGAGCGGCAAAGTGGTGGACGTGCGGGAACTGCTCTAGCCAGCGGGGCCGTTCAACCTCCCCCGGCAGCCTGAGCGGCTGCCGGCTGCGAAGAAGGGGGCTAAGACTGGAGAAGCGGGTAGAAGTGCCCCACCGGCCCTTGTCCTGCGCCGATGGCCAGAGGATGCCGCAGGGCTTCGGTAACATAGGCCTTGGCTGCTAGCGTCGCCGCCAAGGGATCCTTGCCCCAAGCCAGTTGCGCCGCAATGGCTGCCGAGAGGGTACAGCCGGTGCCGTGGGTGTGGCGGGTGGGGATGCGCTCGCTTTTGAGGATCTCCAGCCGCTCGCCGTCAAACCACACATCCACCCCCTGCAGTTCCCCTGGCATACCTCCCCCCTTGACCAAAACCGCCTTACAGCCCAGGGCGTAGATGCGGCGGCCCGCCTCCTCCATATCCGCCAATGACTGCAGCTCCATCCCTGCCAAAATCTGGGCTTCGTAGCGGTTGGGGGTAACGACCTGGGCCAGCGGGATCAGCCGCTCGCGGATGGCCTGGATGGCGTCTTCTGCCAGCAGCTTGGCCCCGGTGCGGGAGACCATCACCGGATCCACCACCAGCGGCTGCAGGGCCCACCGCTCCACTTGGCGGGCCACCTCCCGCACGATCTCGACATTGAGCAACATGCCGGTTTTGATCCCTTGCACCCCGATATCCTGCACCACCGCCTCAATCTGGGCGGCCACCGCCTCCGGCGGCAGCGCATCCACGCGGTTGACCCCGAGGGTGTTTTGGGCAGTTACGCAGGTGAGGGCGGAAGTGCCGTGGACGCGCTGGAAGGCAAAGGTGCGCAGATCCGCTTGAATGCCCGCTCCGCCGCCGCTATCGGATCCGGCAATGGTGAGGGCAACAGGGGGATGCTGCTCGGCCAACATTGGAGCCGACATTGGTTCAGATGTGGGGACAGACATTGGCCAAAGGACAAAAACTGCCGAGGGTACCGCTAGCCATTTCTGTCCTTCAGCGTAGCAACGAAATGATTCCCGCTAGCCTCTGAGGTCTTGGGAAAACTCTTTCAGACCCGATAGGCAACGCAGTTGCGAACGCGCCGGCGGCGCGGGCGCTATCCCCAACTCCCCTCTTCCTAAGGAGAGGGGTGGGCTGTCTTCAATCGGAATGGCCATCGTCGGTAGTAGCTACTACCTCCACCCAAGCCCTATCCCCCTCCACCGCCGTCAGGCTCCAGCGCAGAAGCTGAGCTGGCTGTCCTAGCTCCTGGGCCACCTGCTCGGTAAGGGATCCCTCCAGTCGAGCAGCAGAAACCGGCAGGCTTAGGGGCAGGGAAAGGCGGAGAAAGTGCAGCTTCACAGGCCGTTAGAACTCCTTTGAGTAACCCGCACAGAATTGCCCTCAACGGGGGTGGATATCCAAGCAGGGCTAGGAGCCAAACTGGAGACGATAGACCTCCTCCTCTTGGTCCGTCTCCACCTCTAGATCGGAAGTAGGATAGGCTACACACAGCAGCACAAAGCCCTGAGCCTTGAGTTCCGGCCCGATCCCCATGGCGTCAGGCTGGGCCACGGATCCCGACTTCAGCCTCCCTGCACAGGTGGTACAGACTCCCGCCTGGCAGGAAGAGGGCAGCTCTAGGCCGTGTTCGAGAGCCGCCTGTAAAACTGTCTGATCTGCCGCCGCGGTAAACCGGTAGGTTTGGCCCCGGTGATGAACGGTTACCTGGTAAACCATAGCCGTCATCAGGAACGAACCCGCGAAGGAGTGCGGACCACCGTCAGCGACTGCGGCTGGCGCATTTTCTTTATCTGAACCTCGATCTTCTCAGCCCCCTCCGCCTTCAGGTCGGCGATGTAGCGACCTTTATGCGCCTCTGCTTCTTTCTCGCTGGCGAAGGGGCCGTAGTAATAGGTGCAGTCGTCGGTGGTGATCTCAACCCAGACTGCTAGGCCCCGCAGCCTATCCAACAGCCAGACCAAAGGGTTGCCCACGGGATCCATCCCCCCTATTAAGCGCAAAGGATGACTCAGGATCTTTTGCAATCACCTAGATTCTACTGCCTTCGTTGAGGATTTGTTGAGAAATGTTTCGACCTCGGTGGGGGGAGCGCTGCCGGTGGATCTCGTAGAGGGCGATGCCCGCCGCCACCGAAGCATTCAAACTTTCCGTGCGGCCCGCCAAGGGGATCGACAGCAGTTGGTCGCAGTGGCGCTGGGTGAGCAAGCTGATGCCTTCCCCTTCGGATCCCACCACCAAGGCAATAGGTCGGCGAAAGTCGGCGCTGTAGATAGGGGCAGCCCCCTGGCTGGTGGTGCCATAGACCCAAAACCCCTGCCCTTTAAGATATTCCAGGGCGCGATTTAAGTTCACCACCCGCGCCACCGGCAAAGTAGAGAGGGCCCCCGCTGCCACCTTCATCACCGTCGCAGTGACGCCTGCCGCCCGCCGCTGTGGGATCACCATCCCCTGCATGCCAAACGCCTCCACGCTGCGGGCAATAGCCCCCAGGTTGTGGGGATCCTGGATCCCGTCCAGCACCACCAGCACCGGATGGGGGCCGGACTGGCGGCTCTGTTCCACCAGCTCTTCCAGATCCACATAGCGGTAAGGGGTGGCCTGGGCGGCGATCCCCTGGTGGTTGGCTCCAGCGGTGAGAAGGTTTAGCCGCTGGAGAGACACCTCATCGATGACGGTACCCCGTGCTTTGGCTTCTTCCAACAAAGACCAAAATTGGGGGCTGTAGCGCAACCGCGGCAGCACCCACACTCGGTTAAGGGTGGCCTGGCTTCTCAGCGCAGCCAACACGGTTTGGCGACCGTAGATGATCTCTTGTTCAGGTTCGGCTTCGGGATCCCGGTTAACCTGCAGCTCCCCGTCTTCTGGACTGGCAACGGGAGGGCTGGGATTTGGCTGGGGGCGCTCCTGCTCAGCCTTGCGACGAAGCGGCTTTACGGGCGGCTCTTGCGCCGCCGGCTGGAGATGGAGCGGGGAGCCCCCCTCGCGCCGTTTGGTCTGCTTGGGCTTGTTGAAGGGTTGCCCCGCCCCTTGCCGCTGCAGCTTGCTCCGGCGAGACAGCCGTAAGGGAGGTTTGCATTGGGAAGGCTTGGGCATGGGCAGAGAACGGTGCAGAGTAAAAGCCGATCTTAACCTTCCCCCTCGCCTATCGTCTTGGCCAAAACATCGGTGAGAGCGAGAATGTGGCGTAGCCGCTCGGGATCGGTGAGGTAAAGGTAGCCCAAGATGGTTTCCAGGCCACTGGCATTCTGGTAGTCGGCCAAGGGCAAGTGGCGGGGTGGACGACCGCAGCCGTTGCGGCCCCAGCGGACGATCTCCCGCTCTTCAGGGCTGAGATAGGGCAAAAGCGCCAACAACAATCTGGCCTGAGCAGATCCGCGTACCCGCCTTACCACCTGCCGATGGTAAAGCTCTGGCCGAGTGGGAGGAAACAACTGCTGCCGTCGCACGTGCAGTTCGTAAATGGCATCTCCCAGGTAGGCCAGGGCTGCAGGCGACAGGCGACCGATCTCAGCCAAAGAGAAGCTTGCAGAAGTGGGATCGGACAGGAGATCGCTCACGACAGCTTACAAAAACTATTTGGCTATTTGGAAAAATGCCTAGAACCGCTGCCGTCGGTTCATAGCAAATTCGAGACTCCACTGGCTGGCTCAGTCTATGCTAGGGCAAGCTTCCTGCCTTCTGCCAGTCTCACTGCTGCCCTGAACTTTTCCCTCGCCTGCTCAGGTTATTGGATCACAAAGACGCTGCAAGCCTTGAAAAGCCAGCTGAAACCCCGTCAAGAAGCTGGAGAGCAAAATCCAGGGAAGCTGTGGGCAAGCGGGCCGGCATCAACGCGAAAAGCTGGAAAGCAGAGCCCATCTGGCCAAGCCGCCGCTCAGCAGAGGATGGAGAGACTCGCAAGGCCGTCCAAGACAAGGGGATGGATGGAGAGGGGAAGCCGCTTAACCAAAATTGGGAAACAACAGATCTCCATTGAGCAGAAGCAGGTAGGCGACGATTGCCCCGCCCATGCCCCCTACCAAAAAGCCGGCGGCCAGTTCGCTCCAAGATTGGGATCCCTGCACCGGCCCGTCGTTGCGCTGCGGGGAGACGGTGCCGTAGAGAGAGAGAGCTGCCGTCATGATTAAGATCAGGCCACAGGCTCCCAGGAAACCGCTCAGCAGGCCGATGGGCTCGCTGCGCAGCGGCCCCAGCTTGGCAAAAGGCCCCACCAACCAATAGCCGTGGGCCATGCCAATTTCCAAACCCCGCCAAATGGAGCTCAATCCCGGCCGGTTGATGGGCAACCAGTCTATCAACAGACGGACAACAGGCGCGTGGTTGATCGGCGTCCAGAAATCGCCAATCTGCGGATCCCCTTCCGGGACGGCGATATATCCCCTATTAGGAGAAACGGTATCGGCAGTGGGTTCAACCATGTCGGCAACTCTGGTTCCAGTGCAAAAAGGGTTAGAAAAACCTCAAATTCCAAAAAGTCTGGCTTAAAAGACCAGGGATCCCTGTGGGTGTTGCTGGCGCGGCTGGGGATCCCTGGCTTGCGAGTTCAGAACGTCAAAATGTCGGGGAAGAAGCGGTTGATCTCGATGAACAGCGCAAAAACGAAGCTGGAAAACAAGATAAAGGCCACTGGAGCCGTGGTGAGAAACTTGGTGAAATCAGACATACATACCTCTCAAGTTGGATGGGTGAAGCTAAGCCAAAAGCCGAGGAGAAGCCCCTTCTTCAGCGAGGAGAGATGGGCACGGCCTCTTCCGGCTCCTGAATTTCGCCGCTGGCAATTTCCTTGAAAGCAGCGGCAGGCCAGGCCAAAGCCGTGAGGAAACAGCGCAGCGCCAAGGGGACGTCGATGATGCTTTCTTTCATCTCCGGCTCGTCGCTATTCCGGACAGCAATCAGATAGGAGCGCCCAGCCCAGCCCAGCCAGCCGGCGATGTAGAGGAAAAGCAGGCCAGGGATGAGAAACTCGCCTGCATGGCTCCAGCGGCCATCGGTAACCAGGTGGGGCAAGCCTTCTTCGCCACAGAGCAGCTTGCTGTAGCGCTCAAAGCGCTTCTCGGTTTGGGCCAACTTTTGCTGGTAGAGAGGAGCCAGGTTAGGGCTGGCATTGAGGATCTTCTCTTCGAGGCTGCTCAGCCGTTCGTTCATCAGGGCCTGAAAAGCGGGAACTTCGCTGCAAGGCTTCAGACCGATCAAGGGCTCTGCCTGCACAGCCTGGGCGAGGCCAAGCGCCAGGCAAAGGGCTAAAAGGAGAC
>NZ_JANSHG010000108.1:0-8883 GCF_047461555.1 Synechococcus sp. WC101 | reverse complement strand
AAGGCGCAAGATCCCTGGTCGCGGTGGCGATGTCAAGCTGCGCTCTGGCGGCACCCTGGCCGATGTCGGCCCCACCCTGCTCGAGATCCTAGGCCTGCCTCAGCCCCCCGAGATGACAGGGCAATCTCTTCTGCAGCCGGCAGAATACACCATCCTGCAGCGCCAGCCCAGTCCAGTGGGGCGCTGAGACCGGGAATTGCTCACTCGGCCACGGGGATCCCTTCTTGGATCAGCCAAGCCCTCAACTCCTCCCAGGTTCGGTAGAGGGCCAAAACCTGCGAGCGCTCAGGGTGATAAGGAGCGCTCAGGCGCTCCAGTTGCAAAAAGCGAGCCTGGGGAGGGATCACCGCCACTTCTGGATCGGGGGGCGTAGCCCGCTGCAGGGAGCAGCTATAGCCACGGTAGATCAGCACCAAATCAGCTTCCCCCTCGCTTTCCACCTCCACCCGCAGCACCTCCTGGGGGTGGGCCTGGCTGTAGCGCTCCAGAGCCAGCGGCCAGGGCAGAGCACTCATGCCAGCTCCCCCCTGTCTGCGCCAGGCCGCAGCCGCCAGACAAAGTAGACGCTGTAGAGCAGGTAGGCCACCAAGCCCCAGGCCCCCACGCTCCCCAGCAGCTCCGGCGGCACATTGGGATGGAAAATTTCTCGAAACCCCAGCGGCGGCTCAAACCAAGCTCGACACTCTGCCGATAGGGAAGCCCGGAAGGCACAGGGCACAAAGGCCCCCGAAAAGAGGATCCCAATCCCCATGTAGCCAGTCAAGATCCAGCGCCAGAGCAAAAAAGCTCGCGCCGCCCCGCTTCTCGACTGCTCAAGGGCAGTGCTCCAATCCTGCCAGAACCACAGACCCATTGGGATCAACAGCCGCGCCATCGCCCCGCTCAAGAAACTGATGGGCAGACCGCCGATCATCAAATACACCGTCACCGCCAATAGGCTGGATACCCGCCAGTAGACGATCAAGAGCTGAATCAGAGGACGCAACCCCACCGCAAAGGCCCAAATTAGGAGAGCCAACGGCAGCACCACCGTCAGCGCTACAGCCAAGCTGTAGTCCACCCAGATCGCCTTGACCAGCCAACTCACTGGGATCATCCTCGCCCTTTCTTCTCACTGCCCCATAGTATATAGAGCAACAGAATCGGCGGGATCCACCTCAAAACAACAGGAGGTAACAGAAGATTGCAGCTTCTCAGCCACCCCAGGCAAAACTTTACATCCGCGGTCTTTCAGAAAGTTTTCCATTTTTGCCGTTGCCGATCCACGAAGGTGGTAAATTCTTAGAGGAACATCTCCGTCTGTCGAAGGGCTAGTCGTCTTTCGAGGCGATAGTTGCAAGGTTCCATCCCGCCCTGGCCTCGCCCAACTCGTTAAGTATTGTTACTTAGTCGTGTTATTTTGGGTTAAGGCCAGATCCTCAGAGGTGGTGACCTCATTCCCATGGCACGTTCTTCCCGACTCCTCTCCCACAGTCCTGCCCGTTGGAAGGCGACCCCGTGGAAGCCTAAGCCTTTGCCGCCCCTGGAGGAGGCGGCGCCTCCGCCACAGCAGGAGGCGGGTCTGGGCTGCCAGAGTGCGTTGCAGCCGTCGCTTGCCCCGGGCAAAGCGGATTTGCGGGAGAAGGCGACAACGGCTGGCAGGAGCTATGAAGCACTGCAGCTATGGTTGGTGCTGGTCACCTTGGGGGTGAGCCTGGCCATTGCGGTGGGGGTGGCTTTGGTTTACTCGCCGGCGGTGGCTGCCAATTATTTGCTGGGGGCAATCGTCGGCGTAGTCTATCTGCGCATGCTGGGCCGCGGCGTCGCGGAACTGGGCAAAAGTCGCAGCCGACTGGGGGTAACGCGTTTGGCTTTGTTTGTCGGGCTAATCGTCCTGGCCACCCAGGTGAAGTCTTTGCAGATTTTGCCCATTTTCTTGGGGTTCATGACCTACAAGGTCACCCTGCTGATTTATCTTGTTCAGACCTTGACCCGTTTATCTTCTTCTGCGTGATGCTCATGAACCTGTTCTTCTCCGCTCCTCCTCTGGTAGCAGAACTTGAGGTTGGTCATCACCTTTACTGGCACCTGGGCAAATTTACGGTTCACGGGCAAGTTTTGATTGCCAGTTGGATTGCCATCGCCCTGATCTTGACCGTGGTGCTGTTGGGGACTCGTCAACTGCAGCGGGAGCCCGCTGGTCTGCAAAACTTTATCGAGTACACCCTGGAGTTTGTCCAAAGCATTGCCCGTGCCCAGATTGGTGAGAAAAACTTCCGGCCCTGGGTGCCCTACGTTGGCACCTTGTTCCTGTTTATTTTTGTCTCCAACTGGATGGGCAATCTCTTCCCCTGGAAGTTGATTCCCCTGCCGGAAGGAGAGCTGGCCTCTCCCACCAACGACATCAACACCACCGCCGGCTTGGCGCTGCTCACCAGCGTCATGTATTTCGTGGCCGGTATCAGCAAGCGAGGGCTGTCTTACTTTAAGAAGTACATCGAGCCCACGCCAGTTCTGTTGCCCATCAACGTCCTGGAAGACTTCACCAAGCCCCTCTCCCTGAGTTTCCGTCTGTTCGGCAACATCTTGGCAGAAGAGCTGGTGATTGCGGTGTTGGTGTTGCTGGTGCCGTTGTTGATCCCGGTGCCGGTGATGATCCTATTTCTGTTTACGGGGGCCATTCAGGCTTTGATCTTCTCCACCCTCTCGGCCGCTTACATTGGAGAGGCGCTGGAAGGTCATGGGGGTGGGGATCACCACGATTGACCTGCGGAGGGAAGGTGGGGACTTCTACCCAGTTCAACGCCCCCTCTCCTTCAAAGGTCGTCGCAAGGGATCCCTTCTCTGGTAAGGTTTGTTGGGGCCGAGGGCTTGAGCCTGGAGGCCGCCGACAAAGAGGCGATCGGCTCGACTACTCCGGTCAGATCACCTCAAGCTCAAGACGCTGTTGCGTTCGTGTCAACATCTGTTTTGTAACGACAAGGAGCATCTTGCTATGGATCCGTTAACCTCTGCTGCTTCTGTGTTGTCTGCCGCTCTGGCAATTGGCCTGGGATCCCTGGGCCCGGGTCTGGGCCAGGGGAATGCTGCTGCCGCTGCCATGGAGGGGCTGGCCCGTCAGCCGGAAGCAGAAGACAAAATCCGCGGCAACCTGTTGGTTAGCCTGGCCTTCATGGAAGCCCTGACCATCTATGGCCTGGTGGTGGCGCTGGTGCTCTTGTTCGCCAACCCCTTCGCCTGATGTCTCTGGGGGCGGCCCGGATCAATAGCTCTGTTGCGCCGGTTCGCCCCCTGCCTTGTCCGATGTTGGATCCCGTTTCTGTTGGTGCGGCCCCATGATCTGTTCAACCCTGTTGGCCGTTGAAGCTGCCGAGAAAAATGGCCTCTTCGATCTCGACGCCACCTTGCCCATCATTGCCGTCCAATTTCTGTTGCTGGTGGCCGTGCTCAACTCCCTCTTCTACGAGCCGGTTACTCGGGTTATCGACAGCCGCAACGACTACATCCGCACCACCCAGGCGGAGGCCCAGGAGCGGCTGGACAAGGCGATGGCCCTGACCCGCCAGTACGAGGCTGAGATCGGCCAGGCCCGCCTCCAGGCGCAGCAGGTGATCGCCGAGGCGGAAGCGGCTGCGGCCCGTATCCGTTCGGAGAAGCTGGCGGCGGCCCAGGCGGAGATCCAAGCTAAGCTGGAGGCGGCGCGGCGGCAAATCGAGCAGGAAAAGCAGACGGCGCTCGAACAACTGCAGCAGCAAGTGGATGCCATTGCCGCCCAGATCACCGAGAAGCTGTTGGGCAGCGCCCGTTAAGTGGCCAGTTGAACATTCCTTTGGAGTAGCGCGTGATGCTGGTGTGGAGCCTTGTGCCCGCTTGGCTTTTGGCCGTTGCCGAGCCGGTGACGGAAGCCACTGAGGGTTCTGCAGAAAAGGGGATCCTGGATGCGATTCTGGAAAGCAACTTAATCAACATCGCCATCATCCTCAGCCTGCTGTACATTTTGGGCCGCCGGGTGGTGGGGGAAGCTCTGGCCAAACGGCGAGAAGGCATCCTCGAGGAGCTGCGCCAGGCGGAGCAGCGCAAGCAGGAGGCGATCGAGAGGCTGGCGGAGGAGCAGCAAAAGCTGGCGCAGGCTCAGCAGGAGGCGGAGCGCATTCGCAAACAGGCGGAGGCCAATGCGGAAGCCCGCCGGCAGGAGCTGTTGCAGCAGGCGGAGCGGGAGATCGAGCGGCTGCGCGCCAACGCCGAAAGGGATCTCTCTGCCGAACAAGAGCAAATTCTCCAGGAGCTGCGCCGCCAGATCGTGCGCCAAGCCCTGAGCAAGGTGGAGCAGGAGCTGCCGCAACACCTCAACGAGCAGGTGCACCAGCGCCTGATTGAACGGGGGATCCAGATGATTGCCCGCTAGGAGGAAAGGGGAAGTTATGATCAGCAGCACCATGGCCGCCAGAGTGGTGGATCCCTACGCCGAAGCCCTTGTTTCGCTGGCCTCTGCGCAGGGATTATTGGATACCTTTGAGGCCGACATCCGTTTCATTGCCGCGGTTGTGCAGGCCACGCCGGAGCTGGGCCAATTCCTCGCCAGTCCCCTGGTCAAGGCGGAAGCCAAGAAAAACCTGTTGCAGCAGGTGTTTGCCGACCAGATCCACCCGCTGCTGCTGAACGCGCTCAAGCTGTTGAGCGACCGTCGCCGTATTATGTTCCTCGGGGCCGTCTGCCAGCGGTTCTTGGAGCTGCAGCGGAAGCTCAAAAATATCGTCCTGGCCGAGGTGACCACAGCGGTACCTTTGACCGAGGCGCAACAGCAGTCGATCCGCGAGCGGGTGAGGGACTTCACACAAGCCAGCGGCGTGGAGCTCCAGACCAGCCAAGATCCCACGTTGCTGGGTGGAGTGATCATTAAGATTGGATCCCAGGTGATCGACCTTAGCCTGCGCGGCCAGTTGCGCCGGCTGGCGCTGCAGTTAGCCTAGATTGGCCGAGCGTTTTTCCTTAATTTTGGATCCCTTCCCATTCCCTCGAGAGGACTGCCATGCCTACAATTCGCCCAGACGAGATCAGCACCATCATCAAGCAACAGATCGAACAGTACAACCAGGAGATGCAGATCTCCAATGTCGGCACCGTCCTGCAGGTGGGGGACGGCATTGCCCGCATCTACGGCTTGGAGAAGGTGATGGCCAGCGAGCTACTGGAGTTCGAGGATGGCACGGTGGGCATTGCCCTCAACCTGGAGGAAGACAACGTCGGCGCGGTGCTGATCGGCTCCGGGCGCAACATCCAAGAAGGATCTATCGTCAAAGCCACGGGCAGAATTGCCAGCATCCCGGTGGGAGAAGCCCTGCTGGGCCGCGTGGTGGATCCCCTCTGCAATCCCATCGATGGCAAAGGGCCGATTCACTGCACCGAGACGCGCCTCATTGAGTCGCCGGCCCCTGGCATCGTCGATCGCCGCTCCGTCTACGAGCCCCTGCAGACTGGCATCACCGCCATCGATGCCCTGATCCCCATCGGGCGGGGCCAGCGGGAGCTGATCATCGGCGACCGCCAAACCGGCAAGACCACCCTTGCTGTCGACACCATCCTCAACCAAAAAGGACAGGATGTCATTTGCATCTATGTGGCCATCGGCCAGAAGCAGAGCAATATCGCCCAGGTGGTGAACATCCTGAGCGAGCGAGGGGCGATGGACTACAGCATTGTGGTGGCTGCCGGCGCCGACAGCCCGGCCCCGCTGCAGTGGCTGGCCCCCTATTGCGGCGCCACCATCGCCGAGTACTTCATGTACCAGGGCAAGCATACCCTGGTGGTCTACGACGATCTGTCCAAGCAGGCGGTGGCCTACCGGCAGATGTCGCTGCTGTTGCGGCGCCCACCTGGACGGGAAGCCTACCCAGGAGATGTGTTCTATCTGCACTCGCGCCTGCTGGAGCGGGCCGCCAAGCTGAACAGCCGGCTGGGCGAGGGATCCATGACGGCGCTGCCGATTGTGGAAACCCAGGCCAACGACGTGTCGGCCTATATTCCCACCAACGTTATCTCCATTACCGATGGGCAGATCTTCCTGGAGTCGGATCTGTTCAACGCCGGCATTCGCCCGGCCATCAACGTCGGCATCTCTGTCAGCCGCGTCGGCTCGGCAGCCCAGACCAAGGCGATGAAGAAAGTGGCCGGCTCGATCAAGGTGGAACTGGCGCAATATCGCGACCTGGAAGCCTTTGCCCAATTTGCCTCCGACCTGGACGAAGCTACCCAGAAGCAACTGGCCCGCGGCCAACGGTTGCAGGAGATCCTCAAGCAGCCGCAGTACTCGCCCCTGTCTTTGGATCAGCAGGTGGCCATCATCTACGCCGGGACGCGGGGGTATTTGGACGACATTCCGGTGGAGAAAGTCTCCAGCTTTAAGCAGGGCCTGCTGTCCTACTTGGGCACCGCCCATCCCAAGTATGGCGAGATCGTCCTCTCCACCAAGCAGCTTACCGACGAGGCGGAAGAGATCTTGAAAACCGCCATCGCGGAGTTCAAGCAAAGCTTCCTGGCCAAGGCGGCCTAGTTGCCGGGGATCCCCATCCAGTGACCACAGCAGAGAGGATCGGTTATGGCAAACCTAAAGCGGATTCGCGACCGCATCAAGGCGGTGAAGAACACCCGCAAGATTACAGAGGCCATGCGCCTGGTGGCCGCGGCGCGGGTGCGACGGGCTCAGGAGCAGGTGATGGCCACCCGTCCCTTTGCCGATCGCCTGGCCCAGGTTTTCTACCGCCTGCAGACGCGGTTGCGGCTGGAGGATGTCGACCTGCCCCTGCTGAAGCAGCGGCCCATTGAGACCGTGGGCCTATTGGTGGTGGCCGGGGATCGGGGCCTGTGCGGCGCTTACAATGCCAACGTTATCAAGCGCACCGAGGAGCGGGTGCGCGAGCTGCAGGAGACGGGGCAGCAGGTGCGGCTTTACCTGGTGGGCCGCAAGGCGGTGCAGTATTTTCAGCGCCGCTCTGCCCCCATCGCCAAGACCTACGTGAATCTGTCCCAGATCCCCACTGCCGCTGAAGCTGCTCAAATTGGGGATGAGCTGCTCTCCGCTTTCCTCTCCGAGAAGGTGGATAAGGTGGAGCTCATCTACACTCGCTTTGTCTCGCTGATTAGCTCGCGGCCAGTGGTGCAGTCGCTGCTTCCTCTGGATCCCACGCGCCTGGCTGCCCGCGACGACGAGATTTTTAACCTTCTGGTGCGCGGGGGAGAGTTCACCGTCGAGCGCAGCAAGATCGTGGCTGCTGTTTCCGCTCCGCCGCCGGACATGATCTTCGAGCAGGATCCGGTGCAGATTTTGGACGCGCTGCTGCCGCTGTACTTGAATAACCAGTTGTTGCGGGCTTTGCAGGAAGCAGCGGCCAGCGAGTTGGCGGCCCGCATGACGGCCATGAGCAACGCCAGCGACAACGCCACCGAGCTTATCCGCACACTGGGCCTTGCCTACAACAAAGCTCGGCAGGCGGCCATCACTCAGGAGATCCTGGAGGTAGTTGCCGGGGCTGAGGCCCTGTAAACTTCCCTCCAGTGACCCACTCCTGCACTCAAGCTGACGCATAGAGGGCAGCCTTCTCTAGCCCAGAAAAGCCAAGCGCCTCGCGCCGCGACCCTCACCCCCAACCCCTCTCCCTCTAGGAGAGGGGAGTAGGGAGACGTTTCATTTCATTTGAGGAGCCTAGATTGCGTCGCTGGGCTATCTGGGCGTTGAGCAGGATCACCGGCAAAATCCCCACCAGGACAATCGCCAAGGCAGGAGCGCCGGCCTCGGCCAGCCGTTCGTCGGCAGCCATGCGGTAGGTGTGGACGGCCAAGGTATCGAAGTTGAAGGGGCGTAGCACCATCGTTGCCGGCAGCTCCTTCATTACATCCACAAACACCAGCAGCATCGCCGCCAGGATCCCGCCTCCCATCAGGGGCAGATGCACCCGTAGCAAGGTGCCCAGGGATCCCTGCCCCAAGCTGCGGGCTGCTTCATCCAGGCTGGGAGGAATGCGCGCTAGCGTCGCCTCGACCGTGGCCAGGGCAACGGCCAAAAAGCGCACCAGGTAGCCAAACACCAACGCCACAATGGTGCCGCTGATCACCAAGCCGGGCGGCTGTTGCAGTACCACCTGCCGCAAGTCGCTCAGCAGTTGATCCAGCCGCCCTAGGGGAATCAGAACCCCCACCGCGATCACCACCCCGGGCAGCGCGTAGCCCAGAGAAGACAGCCGCACCGCCAGCCGCAGGCCCCGGACAGATCTCGCCTGCTCGAACCCTTGCAGCCGCAAACCGTACAGCACCACCACCGCCACCAAGACGGCAATCACCGCCGTGATCGTCGAGAGGAGAAAACTGTTCTGGGCGTAGCTCCAAAAGCGGCGGCCCAACTCTCCCTGGCGCAGAGTCATGTTGAGCAGGATCAGGGCCGGCACGACAAAGCCCAGCCCAATCGGGATCCCACAGGCCAGCCACGCCCCCACCGCCCGCATCCCCTGCAGACGGTAGCGGGTGAGGGACGGCTTGAACCCTTGGCGATAGTAGCGCGCCCGCCGGCGGGAAAATTGCTCCAGGGCCATCAGCAGCAGCACCAACAGCAGCAGCAGCGCCGAGAGCTGGGCGGCAGCCACCGGATTGCCCAAGGCCGTCCAGGTGCGGTAGATGCCGGTGGTAAAGGTATCGACCCCAAAGTAGCTGACCGTCCCAAAGTCGTTCAAGGTCTCCATCAAAGCCAGCAGACAGCCGGCCACGATCCCCGGCCGCGCCAGCGGCAAGGCCACTCGGAAAAAGCTGGCCCACGGCCCATAGCCCAAGGAGCGGCTCACCTCCAAACAGGCCACCGACTGTTCCTGGAAGGCCAGCCGCGCCGAGAGATACACATAGGGGTAAAGAGTGAGGACG
>NZ_JANSHG010000107.1:0-8993 GCF_047461555.1 Synechococcus sp. WC101 | reverse complement strand
CCCTAAATTAACACAAATTTAAAAAACTTCTGTCGCGGCACGGGCGCGTGTGGACTCCGGGAGTGGGAGCCCTATCTGCATCAGATGCTGGTAGAAATGGATTTGCCATTGGCAGCGGGCCAGATGATGGGCTTTGCGACTTGGGTAACGCTGCGGATCCCAATTCCAGTAGCAGTCTTCCAACCAGTCTTGCAAGAAGCCATCCCCAATTTCAGGGTAAGCAGTTGGAGCCTTGATCAGGAGGGGCTTTGTGGCGCTTTTCGGTAACCGTGGATCCCTTTTAGCTTTTTTCCGGTAGCTCGATTGCTGTTGCCTTTTCGGCGTTGCTGCCTGCCCTCTGGGCTTGGGTCGAGGGTGGAAACCGTCCTTGCGCACAAGGCGTTCTTCCTCCCTCCGTAAGCCTGGCCGAGGAGGGATCCCTTGGCGCGCCCCGATACCGTGATGTCTCCCCTTCGTCCGCTGCCACCCCCCGCCTCAAGATCCAAGCCACAGGGCATAATGGGCTAGCAACTTCTTTTGAACAGGGATCCGCAGCAGCATGGGACGGGCAAAGAAAGTGGTATTGGCCTATTCGGGGGGCGTCGATACTTCCGTCTGCATCCCCTATCTCAAGCACGAGTGGGGGGTGGAATCGGTGGTCACCCTGGCGGTGGACTTGGGTCAGGGGGCGGAGCTGGAGGCCATTCAAGCCAAGGCCCTGAGGGCCGGGGCCGAGCAATCCCTGGTGCGGGAGGCCGTCCAGACCCTGATTGCCGACTACGCCTTCCCCGCTATCCAGGCCAATGCCCTCTACGAGCAGCGCTACCCTCTCTCCACTGCCCTGGCCCGGCCCCTGATCGCCCAGCTGTTGGTGGAGGTGGCCGAAGAGGTGGGCGCCGACGCCGTGGCCCACGGCTGCACCGGCAAGGGCAATGACCAAGTCCGCTTCGACCTGGCCATCGCCGCCTTGAACCCCAAGCTCAAGGTGCTGGCCCCGGCGCGCGAGTGGGGCATGACCCGCGAGGAGACCATCGCCTACGGCGAGCGCTACGGCATCCCTATGCCAGTACAAAAATCCAGCCCCTACAGCATCGACCTCAACATCCTGGGCCGCAGCGTCGAAGCCGGGATCCTGGAGGACGCCGACCAAGAGCCGCCGGAGGAAGTCTACGCCCTCACCCGCTCTATTGCTCAAACCCCCGACGAGCCCGCCTACGTGGAGATCGCCTTTGAAGAGGGGATCCCGGTGGAGCTGGACGGGCAGCGCCTCGGCCCCAGAGCCCTCTTCGAGCGGCTCAACGCCTTGGCCGGCAGCCACGGTGTCGGTCGCATCGACATGATCGAGGATCGGCTGGTGGGGATCAAGTCGCGCGAGATCTACGAGTGCCCGGCCCTAACGGTGTTGATCCAGGCCCACCGCGAGCTGGAGAGCCTCACCCTCACTCGCGAGGTCCTCCACTACAAGTACGGCATCGAGACCACCTACAGCCAGTTGGTCTACAACGGCCTCTGGTACTCGCCGCTGCGGGAGGCCCTGGACGCCTTCATCCGCACCACCCAAAAAAGCGTTACCGGCGTGGTGCGGATGCGCCTGCACAAGGGCCAGGCGGTCTGCGTGGGCCGCCGCTCCCCTTACTCCCTCTACAACGCGGAGCTGGCCACCTACGGGGAAGGGGATCAATTCGACCACCGGGCTGCCGAAGGCTTCATCTACATCTGGGGCCTGCCTACCCGCACTTGGGCGCAGGTGCACCGCGGCAGTGGTGCTTGAACTCTACCGCCAGGCAATTTGTCCATCCGGGGTGCTGGTCAACCGGCTAGCCTGCTGGGGGGGAGGTGTCAAGCCGCTTGCCTGCTGGCACGACGGCGCAGGTGGGCCAGGTTTGCCACCGCGGAGGTGAGGGGCTCTCTCTAGGTTCCTGCCGTCCAGGTGTTGCCGTACTCGATCTGCTCCGGGGTAAGGCTGTCGATGGAGATCCCCATGGCTTTGAGCTTGAGGCGGGCGATGGCCTCGTCGATCTCTGCCGGAATGGGGTGCAGCCCTGGCGCCAGGCGGCCACGGTTTTTCACCAGGTACTCGCAGGCCAGGGCCTGGTTGGCAAAGCTCATGTCCATGACGCTGGCGGGATGGCCTTCGGCGGCAGCCAGGTTGATCAGCCGGCCCTCTCCCAGGACGAACACCGATTTGCCCGACTGGAGACGGTATTCTTCCACAAAGGGGCGCACCGTCTGCCGGGAAACCGTCCGCTCTTGCAGCGCCACCAGGTCGATCTCGATGTCGAAGTGGCCGGCGTTACAGACCATCGCCCCATCTTTCATACGGTCGAAGTGCTCGCCGCGGATGACGTGCTTGTTGCCGGTGACGGTGATGAACAGATCCCCCAGGGAAGCGGCCTCGGCCATGGGCATAACCCGAAAGCCGTCCATCACCGCCTCCAGGGCCCGCACCGGGTTGACCTCGGTCACGATTACCTGGGATCCCATGCCGCGGGCCCGCATCGCCACCCCCTTGGCGCACCAGCCGTAGCCGGCCACCACCACCGTTTTTCCGGCCAGAAGAATGTTGGTACAGCGCAGGATGCCGTCCAGGGTGGATTGGCCGGTGCCGTAGCGGTTGTCGAACAGGTGCTTGGTCTCGGCATCGTTGACGGTCATCACCGGGAAGCTGAGCACCCCCGCCTTAGACATGGCCCGCAGGCGCACCAGGCCGGTGGTGGTCTCTTCCGTGGTGCCGATGATCTCCGGGAGCTGCTCCTGGCGATGCTGCACCAGCTCCGCCGTCACATCGCCGCCGTCGTCGATGATCAAGTTGGGACGGTGATCCAAGGCAATTTGCACATGGCGGCGGTAGGTTTCCACATCTTCCCCCTTGATGGCAAAGACCGAGATGCCGTAGTCGGCCACCAGGCTGGCGGCCACATCGTCTTGGGTGGAGAGGGGGTTGCTGGCGATGAGGACGCTCTCCGCTCCCCCTGCCTGCAGCGCCAAGGCCAGATTGGCCGTCTCGGTGGTGACATGGCAGCAGGCCACCAGGCGCAGGCCGGCCAGGGGCTTTTCTTGGGCGAAGCGCTCCCGGATCTGGGCCAGCACCGGCATCTCCCGCGCCGCCCACTGGATCCGTTGCCTGCCCAGAGAGGCGAGGCCCAGGTCTTTAACTTCGTGCTTGGGGAGAGACAGGGTGGCGCTGGTCATCGAGAAGGCTCCAAAGAGAGTTGTCGAAAAAGGATAGAGGTTCAGCCGAGCTACACGGCCAGAGAGAGGGAGTTTCAGGCCGTTACAATGTCGGCAAGAGGGACAAACAGATGTCAACAGACCTGAACTATTCTGCCACAAGGGATCCCTTTTCGGCGCTGGGGCTGGACGTGGGCAACCGCCGCATCGGCGTGGCCGGCTCCGACGGGCTGGGGCTGCTGGCCACGGGGCTGGGGGTGATCCGGCGCCGTTCCCTGCCGGAAGATATCGCCCAAGTGCAGGCGTGGATCCGCCGCCGCCAAGCCACCGTGGTGGTGGTCGGGATCCCGCTTTTGGCGGATGGATCGGTGGGATCCCAGGCCCGCAAGGTGCAGCGGTTTGTGCGGGCGCTGCAGGCGGCCGTGGATTTGCCGGTGGTTACGGTCAACGAGTACCTGAGCACCGTACAGGCGGAGTGGGATCTGCGCCAGGCCGGGATCCCGGCTAAGGCCCAGAAAGCGCTTATCGACCAGCAGTCGGCGGCAGTGATTCTCCAAACTTGGCTGGACGAGCGGCGCTATTCCCAGAGCTCAAAAGCGCCCTGCAGATAGTCTGCCAAGGCGTAGCTCACCCCTTCCTTGCCCGGTCGCTGTTCCACCAGCGCGACATCAAAGCGACAAGCTAGTTCAGCAAGATCAGGGTGCTGGCTCAAGAAAGCTTGGGCGGCCCGGATTAGGCGCTGCTGCTTTTGGATCCCAACCGCCAAAAGCCCCTTTTGATCCCAGCCCTGGCCACTGCGGGTTTTCACTTCCACAAAAATCAACTCCCCTGCCCTAGAGGCCACCAGATCCAGCTCTCCCCAACGACAGCGCCACTGTTGCGCCAGGATCTGCCAGCCTTGCTCCTCCAGGTACTGCCGCACACAAGCTTCGCCAGCCTCGCCCATGTTTTGGAGAGAAGTTCGCTTGGGCAAGGGATCCCCAGCCTACCTAGATACAAACTCCTCGAAGGAACTATTCAGAATCGCTCCCCCCTTGGCCCTAGTGGGCAGAGCCGTTGCCGTGATATTTATCGGTGTCGTAAAAGCCGTTGCGGGTGCCGAAGTAAAAACTTGCCAAAGAGAGGGCAAAAGCAACCCCCACCAAGACTAGCTTTGCATCCACGTGGCCTTCTCCTGATTTCCTCCTGAACCGTAACCATGATAGCCTGTCTCTCCTGCATAGCCCTCTTGTGGGAAGCAGCATCAACATCGGCAAGGCAGGGATCCCAAAGGCCTACGGGCGCGAACGGAGAGCTTTCCTGGATGAGCTGAGCATGCTACCATTCAGGCTAGAAAGGGAGTAGTCAGGCGGCTTACCGCCCTCTGCATCGACATACTGGCTAAAAGCAGCCCGGTGCCAGAGACAAGGCAAGCCCATCGTCTTGCCTTGGTGACGAGACTTTCACTGAGTTCACGCGGAGGTGAGCTTGGTGAGTCCGTCTGACTTTCCCAGCCTTCACCTCTAGGTGTGAAGCGATTCCACACACAAGAGAGGTTGGAGGCTAAACGATGTGGGCTGGTTTTGCGTCAAGTTTGCTGTTGGTTACGGTAGCAGAGTTTGGGGATAAAACCTTTTTTACCCCCCTGATTCTGGCTATGCGACACCCGCGCCGCTGGGTTTTCTTGGGAACGTGGCTGGCTTTGGCCGCGATGACCTTGCTGGCTGTGGTGGCCGGGAAAGTGCTTTTTGAGCTGCTGCCACCCCTGGGCGTGCGAGTGCTATCGGCTGGAGTTTTCGCGGCTTTTGGGCTAAGAATGCTCTGGCAAGCTTACCAAATGACTCCCCAGCAGGAGAAGGAAGAAGAGGAAGAAGCCCTCAGGCTGGTGGAGCAAGCCGAAGCAAAAGGCGCTGGCCGCGGCGGGGCTTGGGCTGTTGTGTGGGAGGCCTTTAGCCTGACCGCCTTGGCCGAGTTCGGGGACAAAACCCAGATTGCCACCGTTTCCTTGGCAGCCACCCACCCGGGATTGAGTGTCTGGGCAGGGGCCACCCTCGGCCATGGGCTGATGGTGGGGTTGGCGGTGGTGGGCGGTCGCTTCTTAGCAGCCCACATCTCTGAACGGGCCGTGCATTGGGTGGGGGGCGGCTTGTTTCTGCTGTTTGCGTTGGTAACCAGTTGGGAATTGTTAGGATAAACAACTGTAGTTATTTCAAAGAGCAATGAAACAGCTCGTTGCGTCAGTGGAGCCGAGCACTGGAGGAGCGTCTTAATCGGGTTTGAAACAACCATACCCGTAGGAGCTGCTCCCGCTTGGACTGCAAAATCTCCTCTCGCTTCATGGCGCGAAGGTCCGCTCTTTGTTGAGCTGGGCACATTCTGCCTTTTGGCTGCAGAACTCCCATGAAGTCGGAAAAAAAGTTCGGATTATCCAAATTCCTGTTCGATAATTCGCCATCTGGCAGTAATCACTCCTGGCTCCAGGCTGAGGCGGCTGACGACAAGTTCTAGAGCCTGGTCGTCGCGGGTTTGGGTGACCAGCTCCGCTTCAACTTTGACCAGGTCGGGTTTGTCTTCTAGGTCTTCGCTGTAGAGGGCTCGCAATTTGAGATGGGTGGGCGCTATGCCCTGCAGCAGCAGGGCGCGCAGGTGGGCTTCCGCATGGCTTTTGCAGATAAATGAACACTCATAGACCAGTTCCAGCTCCGTGCCTTTGAGGGGCTGTTGGTTGATGCGGTAGCCCAGGGGGCGCAGCAGAATGTTGGCGATCAACACGGCTCCTGCCCCAATGGTGGCTTGGGGAATGTACCCTGATCCGGCAAAAGCCCCTACGGCTGCTGCACACCAGATGGTGGCAGCGGTGTTCAAGCCGCGCACGCTGGCCCCCTCTTTGAGGATCACGCCCCCGGCCAAAAAGCCGATCCCCGACACCACCTGGGCGGCAATGCGAGTTGGACTGCTTTCATCAGGGGTGAGCACTGAGAGCATGACAAACAAGGCTGCGCCAGTGGCCACCAAGGTGTTGGTGCGCAGGCCGGCCATGCGCTGCCGCCACTGGCGCTCCAGCCCGATAAGGGATCCCAGGACAAAGGCAACGGCCAAACGCAAGGTGAAGTCAATCCAGGTCATGCTCCGGTTCTCGTGAAAGGATAAAGTTTAGCCATCCTCATCTGGGATCCCAAGGGCAGTGGCTTCCTGTTGCAAGGTTTGCCAGAGGGTTTCCAGTTGAGCAAAGGCCACTTCTGGGGCCAGCTTACCACCCGTTTCTAAAGCGCAGGTTATGCTGACTCGATGGGCGTAGCGCTGCAGCAGCAACCGGAACTGAGCTGTGGTGGAAGGAGCTTTCAAAGTCATGGCACACCTCCTGAACGAATAATCGGATTCAATCTGAATCCAGCTCCCCCAGGCCGGGGGTAGCCTGGGAGCCAAAGTTGGACTGCAAGGCGAAGAGAGCAGCCTCAGAACTCGACTTCAACGCCGACCAGCCAAGCTACCAAGGTGAAATACACCCAGAGGCCGGTGAAATCTTTGATGGTAGTGATGAAAGGGTCTGCTCCGGGAGCGTGGTCAAAGCCCAGCTTTAACATCACCCAGGGCAAAATGGCGCCCAAGATAGCCCCCAAAGTGAGGACAATGGCCAGAGCCAAGCCCACCGCTAGACCCAATTGTGGGATCCCATTGGGTGCCCCCTGCCAGAAGTAGGCAATCACCCCAGCCGTGGCCCCCAGGATCACTCCGATAATGCCACCAATGCTGGCTTCCCGCAGCAAATAGGGGAGAAACTGCCGCACGTTGATGTGGCCCCAAGCCAAGCCACGGGCAAAGATGGTCGTAGATTGGGTACCGACATTGCCGCCCATATCCATGACCAAGGGGATGAAAATAGCCGCTGCCGTTACTGATTGCAACACTTCCTCAAAGGTTTCGATCACTCCCCCCACCACCATGCCGCCAATCAAGGTGATGATTAAAAACGTGATGCGCAGGCGGACGGCATACCAACGGGAGCCTTTAACCAGGCGCTCGCTCCAAACCTTGTCTCGGCTGAGCAAGTTGCCCACCCCTGCTTGGGCCAGAGCGGCGTCGGTGGCTTCTTCTTCCACCAAGTTGATGACATCTTCAAAGGTGATATCTCCCACCAAGCGTCCTTCACTGTCGACCACCGGAATGGCCGGCAAGCCGGAATCTTTGAGCAAACGAGCTGCCTGGAGATCCCGGTCGGTAACCCGAGCAACAATATCCGATCCCTCGATCAGCTCCCGAATGGGCAGGTCGGGATCCGCCTTCACCAGCCGCACGGTGCGCACCAGACCTTTGTAGAACCGCTGGTCATCGACCACAAAGATCACATCCAGCTCGTCATCCCCCAGTTGGGAGTCGCGCACACTGGCCAAAGCTGCCCCGACGGTGAGGGTATCGCGCACCGCCAAGTAGCGCAGGTTCATCAGCCGACCGGCACTGCGCTCCGGGTAGTTCAGCAGGATATTCACGGCTTCGCGGGCTTCTGGGCTGAGGTTGGCGATCAGCCGCTTGGTAACTTTGGCCGGCAGCTCCTCAAACAGGCGCACCCGCTCGTCTGGGGGTAATGCTTCCACCAGCCGGATCACCTCTGGGTTTTCCATGCTGCGGATGAGATCGGCCTGTTCTTCAGGCCGCAAATACTCAAATACCGCCATGGCCTTGTCTTTTTCCAGCAACCGAAAAGCCAGTACCCGCTGCCGCGGAGAAATCTCCATCAACTGCTGCACCAGCTCGGCAATAGGGGCGCGGTTGGCCGCTCGCTTGGCGGCTTCCAAAGAGGCAGGAGAGAGAAGATCGCGAAGAATGTTTTGCTGCATAACAAACCTCCGAAGGTTGGAGTCAGCCGGATAAAAGACCCGGAGGGCAACGACCAACCCCTGCTCCGAGGCTCATGGGAGCCCTGAAGCTGAACGCCTCTCAACGTCTTAGGCCCGACTCGACGCCCACAAGCCCAAGTCGATAAAAGGGAATCCAAAGGGCTCCCCCTGGCCCACGAACAACAAATACAAAACCCAAGGCTAGGGGAAGTCCCCTTTGAAGCACTCCTGCTTTTCCCTTTTCCGATGCTCAGGTCGAGCTCTGCTCAGCCCATCTGTTCGTCGCCGACCGAGAGAGCCACCCAAGCCAGAAGCTATTTGAGAAAGCTCTCCTGTCCCTTCGCGTTGGCGAAACGGGATCCTCTCAAGCGACGACTGAGGCTGTCAGCGGGAAAATGGAAGGCACCAGGAAGGCGCAGATCTCCAAGGACTTGAGCTCCTAAGAGCGATCTCCGCTGGCCGGTGCTACAACTGCCAGAAGCGTCCATGTTGTTGAACGTTTTCCTCCGAAAGAGTTGAACCGGAACAACCCGGACAGCCCGAAGAGGATCTCTTCAGCCCTTTTTAGGCTAGTTGCAGGAAGGGGATCCCGTCAACCTTTTTCTGGCATATTCGGTGAACGATCAGCGGAGCAGATGGGGAGTTAAGATCGGGGTAAGCGAACAAGAGAGCACAACCTCTTCCGGGTTCTGCTCGCAGCCTGACTGAGTAGAGTCCCCATCCTGGCAGCTTGTGACCTTGGGAAAACGCTGCCCTATGCTGCCTGTGTTTTTAAGAGGCTCACCCCAATGAGCTGCGCGGAGTGGATCAGCTCTTTCCAGCCTCTACAGGTGCCGCTGCCCATGAGCGTATGGCCACCCTTCCCCTGGTTTCTGTGATCTTGGGTACGCGGCCCGCAGCCATCGAGCTGGCTCCGGTGATCCAGGCCCTGCGGGCCAGTCCCCACCTGCACACAAAAGGATAGCTTGGTAGCCCCGCACTTGAGTGCAGGGCGGAAAAGCCCGCTAGCCACTTTAGTCGCTTACCCAT
>NZ_JANSHG010000106.1:0-9178 GCF_047461555.1 Synechococcus sp. WC101 | reverse complement strand
GGAGGACTTTGCGTTGTTGGTGCCCGATCCCGAAGGCCCCAACGACTATCCCATCGTCGGTTTGTTCTGGGTGATGCTGTACCGCGAGTACCCCGACGAGCAAAAGCTGCGGAAACTGGTGGACGTTTTGAAGTGGACGCAAGGGCCGGAGGGCCAAGCCATCACCAAGGAGCTGGATTATATCCCCATGCCGGAGCCGGCCATTCAGCGCATCTTTGCCGAGCTGGATAAGATCAAGGTCAACCCCAACGCGAAGCGATGAGTTGGCGGCCCACTGCAAGTTGACAGCTTAGAGCCAGTGGTCGGCAGAGGGTCTTGCCCTTCCTGTCGGCTGCTGGCTTGAGACTTTGCCGATTTTTTGGGGACTGCAGCTTGCCGAGCAAGAGATCTGTTCGCGCTGATTTTTAACGGTCATCTAAGGTTGGGACACGCGTTGCCACAGTGGAGGCCTCATGACTTCGTCAGCCAGAGACTACGACTTAGCAGGGGATGTGCCTATTGAGAAGAAAATGGACGTCTCCCGCGCCTTGGACGTGGGCTTTGTCCGCTTAACGCTGGTCTTAGCGGGGTTTGCCGGCATCATTCTCATCTGGGTGATCGTGCAGACCACCGAGGCGGCCCTGCCGGCCATGCAGCAGTTTGGCCTGGGCTTTCTCGTCACCAGCCGCTGGAACCCGGTGGAAAACATCTACGGCATCCTGCCCCAGATCTACGGCAGCTTGATGACCTCTCTGGTGGCTTTGATTTTCGCCATTCCTCTGGGCATCGGCACTGCCATTTTCTTGACGGAAGATTTTGCCCCCAAGTGGATAACGGCGCCGATTGGCTTTGCCATTGAGCTCATCGTGGCCATTCCCAGTGTGGTGCTGGGGCTGTGGGGTATTTTTGTCTTGATCCCGGCGGTGCGGCCCCTCTTCCGAGCCATGAACCAGACGCTGGGCTGGATCCCGCTTTTCGGTGGCCCGGCCCCCCGCGGCCCCAGCCTGCTGCTTGTGGCCATGGTGTTGGGGATCATGATCTCGCCCATCATCATCTCCATTACCCGCAGCACCCTTGAATCGCTGCCGCGCAGCCTCAGGGAGGGTGCTCTGGCGCTGGGGGCCACCCGCTGGGAAGCCATCCTGACGGTGATGATCCCGGCTGGCCTGTCGGGCATTGTCAGCTCGATCATGCTGGCGTTGGGGCGGGCTTTGGGGGAAACCATGGTGGCAGCGATGCTTTCCGGCAACGCCAACCGCATCAACATCTCCCTGCTGCAGCCCGGATCCACCATCACTGCCCTGATTGCCTCTCAGTTTGGCGAGGCAGGGCGCTTTCAGGTGTCGGCCCTCATGTACGCCGGCGTGGTGTTGATGGTGCTGACGTTGTTGATCAACATCGTGGCCGAGATCATCATCCGCAAGTTTCAGAACCTGGAGCAATAACCGAGGAGCCTTGTTGTCATGTCCAGCTCAGTCCAGATCGCCCCTGAAGAGATCGACATTAGCCCTGCTGCCATTGCTCCTATTCGCAGCTACTCCGGCAAAGCCCTCACCCTTCTCAGCGGTGTTTTTGTTGCGGCCATTATCATTCCGCTGGCCTGGGTGCTCTGGGACATAGCCAAAGAGGGGGTTCCCCGGCTGACTTGGGATGTGTTGACCCAGACGCGCTACCCTGCCCCGGGGCTGACAGAAGGTGGATTTGGCCACGCCATTGTCGGCAGCTTGATGGTGCTGGGCACAGGAGCGGTTTTGAGCTTTCCCTTTGGGATCCTGGCGGCTGTGTACCTGTCGGAGTTTGGCCGCGGCACTCGTCTGGCCTATTTGGTTAAGTTTTCCTGTAACGTGCTCACCGGCGTGCCGGCCATTCTCTGCGGCCTATTTGCCTACGCGGTGGTGGTGCGGGGATCCGGCTTTTCGGCTTTTTCGGGAGGAGTCGCCCTGGGGGTGTTGATGTTGCCCATCGTCATCCGCTCCACGGAAGAGGCGCTGCTGTTGGTGTCGCCGGATATGCGTTTGGCTTCGGTTGGCCTGGGGGCCACCCGCTTTCAGACCACCATGCGCATTGTCCTGCCGGCGGCAGCTCCGGCCATTGTAACGGGCTTAATCTTGGCCTTGGCGCGGGCTGCAGGCGAGGCAGCCCCTCTGCTTTTTACCGCCTTCAACAACAACTTCTGGTCGACCAACCTGTTTGGGCCGGTGGCCACCCTGCCGGTGATGGTTTACTTTTTCTCGATCATCCCCTTCCGGGTGCAGCAGGAGCTGGCTTGGGCGGGGGCCCTGGTGTTGCTGGCCATTGTTTTGGCGGCCAGCTTGCTTGCCCGCTTGTTGGTGTCCAAGACCAGGAGATAACTGGGCGGGCGCTATGGGCCAGACTTGAACTGAGAGCTAAGTGAATTCCTCGATGAACCCTAGGCGAGCAAGGCCATGAAAACGGAATCTGCCAATCAGACCAACTACGTTTTCAGGACGGAGAATTTAAGTGTCTATTACGGCTCTAACCTGGCGGTGAAAAACGTCACCATGGACATTCCCGCCCGGCAAATTACGGCTTTTATTGGGCCGTCCGGCTGCGGCAAAAGTACAATTTTGCGCTG
This sequence comes from Synechococcus sp. WC101, assembly GCF_047461555.1. Classification (NCBI taxonomy): domain Bacteria; kingdom Bacillati; phylum Cyanobacteriota; class Cyanophyceae; order Synechococcales; family Synechococcaceae; genus Synechococcus; species Synechococcus sp. WC101. The sequence continues at coordinate 6,603 of NZ_JANSHG010000106.1, read as the reverse complement.
CTTTAACCGCACCAACGACCTGATCCCGGGGGCGCGGGTTCAGGGCAAGCTCACCTACCACGGCAAAGACCTCTACGCCGAGAACGTGGATCCGGTGGCGGTGCGGCGGCGCATCGGCATGGTGTTCCAAAAGCCCAACCCCTTTCCCAAGAGCATCTACGACAATGTCGCCTACGGCCCACGGGTGCTGGGGATGAAGGTGGACTTGGACGAGGTGGTGGAAACTTCGCTGAAGCGGGCCGCCCTCTGGGACGAGGTGAAAGACAAGTTGAAAGAAAACGGCCAGTCTTTGTCCGGGGGGCAGCAGCAGCGCTTGTGTATTGCCCGCGCCCTGGCGGTGCAGCCGGATGTGATTTTAATGGACGAGCCCTGCTCGGCGTTGGATCCCATCTCCACCCGTCGCATCGAGGAGCTGATGAAGGAGTTGGAGCAGGACTACACCATCATCATCGTCACCCACAACATGCAGCAGGCCAGCCGTGTCTCGGATATGACGGCTTTTTTTAGCGTGGAGCTGGTGGGATCCAACCGCGTGGGCGAACTGGTGGAGTTCGACCGGACGGAAGTGATCTTCAACAGCCCCGCCAAAGAGGCGACCCGAGACTACGTGGAAGGCCGCTTCGGCTAAAGCAGGGATCCCTGGGGAGGGATTTTGTTGGATACTGTTCTCGACAAGCCTTTTCGCCGGCCATTTCTTGAATAAGCTGGCATTCGATGGGGATCCCGATGACCGTTGCCGCCTCTGAAAAGCTGCAGGCCTTGCTTTCTCAGCTGGCCGACCTGGAAACTGTTACCGATCCGGCGCAAGTTGCCAAGTTATCGCTGGACTTTTACCACTACAGCCCTGTGCTCAGCCGGCAGTTGAGCGACAAGCGAGGGGACTTGGTGGTGCGCCCGGCGGACGAACAAGAGGTTGTGCGGGTGGCAGCAGCCTGTGCCAAGTGGAGAGTTCCCCTGACGGTGCGCGGCGCCGGCACCGGCAACTACGGCCAGTGCATCCCCCTGGCCGGGGGCGTGATCCTGGACATGAGCAAGCTCAACCAGGTGATCTGGGCCAAGCCGGGTCTGGCGCGGGTACAGGCGGGGGCCAAGCTGATGGCCATCGACAAACAGACCCGCGAGCTGGGCTGGGAGATCCGTATGGCCCCTTCCACCTACCGTACGGCCACTATTGGGGGGTTCATTGCCGGGGGCAGCGGCGGCATTGGCTCTGTGACCTACGGCCAATTGCTGGATCGGGGCAACATCTTGGGGCTGCGGGTGATCACAGTCGAAGAGGAGCCGCGGGCCCTGGAGCTGCGGGGAGACGACGTGTTTAAAGTCAGCCATGCCTGGGGCCTCAACGGGATCATCACAGAAGTAGAGATCCCGCTGGCGCCGGCCTACCCATGGGCAGAGCTGGTGGTGGCCTTTCCCCCTGAGGTGGGGTTTATGCCCTGCGCCCACTTTGGGCAGGCCCTGGCCGAGGCAGATGGGATCCTCAAGAAACTCATCAGCCTGCACGCCTGGCCGATCCCTCGTTACTTCGTCCCCCTGCAGGACTACTTGCCCCAGGGATCCGCCGTGGCCCTGGTGATGGTGGCCGAGCCCAGCCTGGAGCCGTTGCTGGAGCTAATTCGGGAACATGGCGGCCAGGTGGTCTACAACAAAACGGCGCAGGAGGCGGCCAAGGGGATCTCGCTGGGGGAATTTTCCTGGAACCACACCACCCTGCACTGCCGCAGCGTGGATCCCAATTTGACCTATCTACAATCGATTTTCCCGCCCGACCGGGAGCTGAAGTTGGTGCAGCACCTGTACGAGCACTTTGGCGACGAAGTGCTGATGCACCTGGAATGGATTCGCATACGCGGCCAGGTTGCCCCGGTCGGCCTGCAAATTGTGCGCTTTACCACTGAAGAACGCCTCAACGAGATCATGCGCTATCACGAGGCGCAGGGAGTCTTCATCGCCAACCCTCACACCTACATCATCGAAGAGGGGGGTCGCAAGGTGATGGATCCGCGCCAGATCCGATTCAAGGAAGAAGTGGATCCCTACGGGTTGCTTAACCCCGGCAAGATGCGCAGTTGGCAAGGGCGGGCTTCTGCTTGACAGTGCCGAGAGGTCTCTATCCTTAGGCGATCTCTGAGTTTCCTCTTCCAAAAGGAGAGGGGCTTGGCAGCCAATCTTCTGCCAAGGCCAGCTCCAAAGCATAGGGACAAGTCTCCGGAAAGGCCGAGATATCCATACCGGTTTGCTGAGCTGCATGGCGGCGTGCCCGTTGATAGCTCTTTTCCAGTTGCTCGGCCAGATATCCTCTTAAGCTGGGGCTATCTTCGAGGGCCAATTCAATTTGGGTTCGCGCATCTGTGATGGAATCCAACCAGCTATCTGAGCGGCGCTGAGGTTGATATTGCCACTTGAGCAAATGCAGGAGAAGGCGAGTTAATTGGCTGGTCATCCCTCGCCGTTCGCTCTTACCCAAATCCTCAACCTCTTCAATTAAATGGATTAGATCAATTTCTTGCCAACGTCCCTCCCGCAAGAGCTGGGTTGTTTGGGCAATCCACAAGTTAAAATCTGCAAAGTATAGGTTGCTCACGGTTCTATCCTGCCGCCTGTATGTAGTCGTTTCAGCTCCAGCCGGGACAATGCCCTCCTGCCCAACTTCTTAATCTCAGAGATCCTGGCACTCTGAATATCTCAGCCTAATCGCCGCTGACCCTGCAGTTAAGCTATCGTTCGCTGCGGGGACTACCTATCCAAGATTTTAACTACAGTAGTAATTGATGGCCAAAGCCCCTACTAAAGTGAACTGAAAAGTCAGGAGCACCAAGTAGAAAATGGCGCGGGGCCTGAACAAAGTCAGCATCAAGCCAATGGCCTTCAGGTCCACCATCGGCCCAAACACCATAAAGGCCAACAGGGATCCCGGCGTGAAGGTGGCAGCAAAGGAGAGGGCAAAAAAGGCATCCACCGTCGAGCAAATGGAGATGATCCCGGCCAGCGCCATCATGATCAGGATCGAGACCAGCGCATCTTGGCCATAATCCAGCACAAACGAACGCGGGATCACCGTCTGCACGAAGGCCGCTACTGCCGAGCCCAGGATGAGCACGGATCCCAGCTCGCGAATCTCTCTAGCCCAGGTTTGCAGCAGCAGCAATCCCTTTTGCCGCCAAGAGAGAGCAGGGGCAGCGGCCAGCGCCGCCCGATACATCTCTTCAGCCCTCTGCAGAGTGGCCAGGGATCCGCCAGAGGGAGCAGGGCCTCGCGAGCCAATCCAGAAGGTGCCCCCCTGCAACAACGGCGAGCGGGAGGTGCTTTTCAGAGCTGCCTCTTGGCAGCGGTTGCGCTGCAGCTCTCGCCAAACCGCCGGTTGCAACAAAGGCTCCAGATCTTTTTGCACGCTGAAGAGCAAGCCGATGGCCACCGCAATGCCAAAAGAAAAAAGAACCCGGTAGGCCACCAGCTCCGGCATGTTGCGAAAGGCAATCCACGTGGAAAAGATCACCACCGGGTTAAACACCGGCGCTGCCAACAAAAAAGCCACCGCCACATGGGGTGGGATCCCCTTGATCACCAGTTGCCGGGCCACCGGCAGGTTGCCACACTCGCACACCGGAAAAAAGAACCCCAAAGCACCGCCAGCCACCGCGCTGCCGATTTTGCCTTTGGGCAGGAAGCGGGCCAACTGGGATCCCTCTACAAACACCGCCATCAGCCCCGAAAGGAACACCCCCAAGAGCAAAAAGGGCATGGCCTGCACCACGATGCTCAAAAAGAGGGTGAACCCATCGCGCCAGAGAGGAGAATCCAAAAGGCTCAACGCACCACCTCACACCAATTTGGGCTCTATTGAGTTGGGATCCCGGCCCAGCGCCCTGTCAAACCGCCCTCAACTCCGCTCCTCGATGGGGATGTAGCGCTGCTGGCGCTCGCCTGTGTACACCTGGGTGGGGCGGAACAGGCGATTGTCCGACAACTGCTCCCGCCAATGGGCCAGCCAACCCGCCGCTCGGGCAATGGCAAACACCGGTGTAAACAAATCTTCTGGGATCCCCAGCTTGGCGTAGACCAACCCTGAGTAGAAGTCCACATTCGGGTAGATCCCCTTCGGCCCTAGCAACTCCTCACACACCCGCTCCACCTCCAGGGCAATGTCGTAGTACTTGTCGTGGCCGTAGCGCTCAAACAGCTCCTCTGCCAGCCGCTGCAGGATAGTGGCCCGCGGATCCTTCACCTTATAAACCCGGTGACCCATGCCCATGATGCGCTCTTTTTTGGCCAGCTTCTCTTCGATAAACGAGCGCACATTTTCCACCGAGCCGATTTGTCGCAACAGCCTCATCACCTGTTGGTTGGCCCCGCCGTGCAACAGCCCCGAAAGGGTACCCACCGCCGTGGCCAGGCTGCTATAGGGGCTGGCCAGGGTAGAGGCGCTCACCAGCAGGGCAAAAGTAGAGGCATTGACTGTGTGTTCGGCGTGCAAGATCAGGCAGGTATCGAAGATGCGGGCCAGCCAGGGATCCGGCTTCTTGCCGGAGAGCATGTAGAGGAAATTGGCGGCATGATCCAGGCTGTCGTCGGGGGGGATGGGATCGTTGCCCTGGCGCATCTGGTGAAACATCGCCACCATCGTCGGCAGCTTGGCGAGCAGACGGGTAACCGTGCCGAACACGTAGTCGGGATCCGCCTCTCGCACCGGATAGAACATCCCCAGACTGGCAACACAGGTTTGCAGGGCATCCATGGGGTGGCCCGACTCGGGAAACGACTTGATCATGTCGCGGATGCGGTATTTCACCCGCCGATGGCTGCGGACGGCCTGATCGAAGTTGTCCAGCTCGGCTTGCGTCGGCAGCTTGCCGAAGATCAGCAGATAGGCCGTCTCCAGAAAGGTGCTCTGGGCCGTCAGTTCCTCGATGGGAATGCCCCGATACTCCAGGATCCCTGCTTGGCCATCGACAAAACTAATGTTAGAGCGCGTGGCCGGAACGCCTTCTAGCCCCGGCCTGTATTCGCCATCCGCCATAGTCGGATCCCTGAAATGAGCCCCCCAAGGAGAGAACAGGGGCGTCACTACATTCGCTACATTAAAGCAGATCTGGATCTCTGAAGCCAGAGCCCGCCTTTGCCTACCCTGAGAAGGGCTTTGGCAACCCATATCAGCCAGGGTGAGAAAGACCCTGCTCCGGTATCAGGTTTGCCTCGGAGCACCTCGCCAGTTAATGTACGGGATCCCGACCGGAGAGTCGCCAGCGGTTGAGGCGAGAGAAGGTCTCCGGGTTCAAATAGAAATCAATGCCCCGCCTGCTCGGCAGCCGCTTGGGCTGGATGCGCCGGATCTGCTCTTGAGCCTGCTGCACTTCTGCCCACAGTTGTTCTGCCGAGAGCCATTCTGCGTTGTAGCCGCCGATCACCCACTGCTGGACGCGATCTGAGGTGGCCACCCGTACCCGATAAGCCTTTGCCTGCAACTGAGCACAGAGCCGTTCGATGCAGGCGTCGGCAGTTTCCCCGTAAGCAGTGTAGAAAATCTCGATGCCGGAGGGAGAACGCTCCTGTCGGGCAGGAGTGGGCTGGGTATAGGCGTCGTACACCACAGTCGCCCGGTAGCCGCGGAAAGCCACGTAGCTGGCCAAAGATTCCACCAAGCGCAGACGCGCCAAGTCCAGCAGGGAGCGACGTGCCAACTTCTTTAGGGTGGGCCAAGCTCCGATGATGTTGTAGCCGTCAACCAATAAAACTGTGGGGGGGGAAGCTGTCATGCATAGTGGTGGATCCCTTGCCCAGGATCGCACCAATTTGTATCAGTTTGCACCCTTATCCTAATCCTTATCAAAGAGCGCCGTAAAGACCCTTTTGAGGCTGGCCCACTCACAGTCTTGGGCTTGCAAGTGAACCAGGAGAGGAAGACTGCCTCAAAGACGCCCCCCAGGGGTTGCAAGTCCTCAAGGAAAGCAGTCGTAAGGGGTCTGCCTCAGGCCCAAAGCTTTTTTCTACGCGACTTCCCTTGAGCGGTTGGGTGTTACTTTTCGCCTGAGTTCGCCCGCAGGTTTGTCGAGAAGACCATTTTTACCGCACCCGAGCTAGCAAGTTAAGATGTGTTACGAGATCCGTCGGGACTTCTATGGGCGCAATACCGTCAACAGCAGCAGTAACCAAACCAGTGGCAACCCAGCCTCGACCGGCTTCGGCAGCGGCGGGGGCTGAGGTTACCCTGTCGCAGCCAGCCCTGCGCTACGATCCGGAGCAATTGGCCGAGCAATACCGGGGGCGCTGGGATCTGGTGCTGGGGCGTCTATTCCAGTTGATCACCCCCTTTTTGGGTCTGTTGGCCTGGGTGTTTTGGGATCGCTGGCGAGGGGTGGAGCTGAAAAATCGGCCCAAGCACGCGGCGCGGCTGCGGGAGATCCTCACGGAATTGGGGCCGACAGCTATCAAAATTGGCCAGGCTCTCTCCACTCGTCCTGACCTGGTCTCGCCTCTTTTTTTAGAAGAACTGGCCAAGCTTCAGGATGAGCTGCCCCCCTTCGACAATGCCACCGCCTTTGCCCTTATCCAGTCGGAGATCGGCCAATCGGTAGAGCAGATCTTTCGCGAGATCGGCCCGGAACC
>NZ_JANSHG010000105.1:0-9195 GCF_047461555.1 Synechococcus sp. WC101 | reverse complement strand
GAGCGGGAGCGACTACTAGGGGCTTTGCTGCGGCGGATCCGACAAGCTCTAGACCTGCCAGTTATTTTGCAAACAACCACTGCCGAGGTGCGGGAGTTTCTCCAGGTGGATCGGGTGATGATCTATCAGTTGCAGGAGGGGGCAGGGGGGTTTGTGGCCGCTGAGTCAGTGGTGGATCCCTGGCCTAGTCACTTGGGCCGCTACGTGTGGGATGAGTATTTCCACAAGGATCCCTGCCATCGCAAGTACCAGCAGGGCTTTGTACAAGCCATCGAAAATGTGGCGACCGCCAGTTTGGATCCCTGCTATCGGCAGCTCTTGGAATCTTTCCAGGCCCAGGCCAACTTGGTGATCCCAATCCGATGGGGTGAAGACCTTTGGGGCCTCTTGGTGGCGCAGCACTGCCAATCCAGCCGCCCGTGGCAGGAGTGGGAAATTGAGCTTTTGCAGAAGCTGACCGACCAGTTGGCTATCGCGTTGCAACAGGCTCAGTTGTACGAGCAGGTAAAAGCTCTAAAGCAAACGCTAGAAGAAAAAGTGCGGCAGCGCACTGCGGAGCTAGAGCGGGCTTTGCAATTTGAGGCTCTCCTAAGAAGCATTGCCAACCGCGTGCGCGATTCTCTCGACGAAGCTGAGATCCTCAGCGCCGCCGTGCGCGAGCTGGGAGAAAGTCTAGATGCCGATGGCTGCTACATCAGCCTTTACAACGCCGATTTCACCCTTGCCACCCTCCGCTACGAGCATTGCCCCCGCTCGAAGTCTTACCTAAATCTCTCTATACCTTTGCAGAGAGGCCCTTACGGAGACGTTCATCGACAACTGCTCAGGGGGCAGTCTTGTCTATTTTGCTTTTCAGGGAAAGCCCTGGAAAACCGCAAAGTAGTGATGGCTTGTCCCTTGCTAGATAAAGGCCAAGTCCTGGGGGATCTGTGGATCTTTCGATCGGCTCGGCGTCCTTTCGACGACCAGGAGATCCGACTTATCCAGCAGGTGGCCAACCAATGTGCCATTGGACTGCGCCAGGCGCGCTTGTTCCAAGCTGCCCAAGAGCAAGTGCAAGCTCTAGAGCGCCTCAACCAATTGAAAGACGACTTCATCAGCACCGTCAGCCACGAGCTGCGCACTCCCCTCACTAGCCTAAGGATGGCTCTCAAAATGCTGCAGATAGCTCCCTCTGAGGAGAAGCGAGCCCAATACCTGGCTATTGCCAAGCGGGAATGCCAGCGGGAAATCGAGCTCATCAACGACCTGCTGGATCTGCAGCGGCTACAAGCCGGGGCCTATGCCCTGAACATCCAAGCCCTCACCTGGCGGGAGCTGCTGGGGGATCTGCTGACGGTTACCCAAGAGCGGGCCCGCGCCAAGGGGCAAACTTTCCAAGCCAGCGTTCCCCTGGAGAGCTCCCTCACGACAGATCCCTTGCTCTTAGGGCGAATCCTGCGCGAGTTGCTGCACAATGCGGTGAAATACACCCCACCCCAGGGATCCATCCGCTTGCAGATCGAAACGGAAAATTGTCGAAGCCGCATCCAGGTCAGCAATAGTCAAGAGATCCCTGCCGAGGAGCTCACGCGCATCTTTGAGCGCTTTTACCGCATTCCCAGCAATGATCCTTGGAAGGAAGGGGGCACGGGTCTGGGCTTGGCCTTGGTGAAACAGATGGTGGATCAGTTGCGCGGATCCATCGAGGTCAGCAGCGCCGCCGGCTGGACAACCTTTACGCTTCACCTACCTCATCTGCCCCAACTTTGACACAAAAGGATAGCTTGGTAGCCCCGTACTTGAGTGCGGGGCGGAAAAGCCCTTGAGCCACTTTAGTTGCTTCTTTGTTATAGTTAGTACAGAGCTTCTCCAGGAAAACAACCTACTGCGGTGCAAAACCCGCGCGGCAATAACTAACCTAGAGGAACTTAAGTCCGAAGTAAGCAGAACTTTGAGGTTATGCCTCAAAGGACTGTCTAGGGGCGTCTTGACAGCGCCTTCGCGAGTCCATTTGGGTGGGAGTGTCAAATCCCACGCTGAGGTCTCAGGCTTCTGCCATAGTGGAATTGGTCTTTTGTTGCTCCGTCTCTATGCTCAACTACCCGCCCAGCCATCCGGATCCCACTGTTGTCGACTTCTACCATGGGCAAGCGGTGCCGGATCCCTATCGCTGGCTGGAGGATCTGGATTCTGAGCAGACGCGAGCTTGGATCGAGGCGCAAAACCGCCTAACTTTTGACTACTTGCAGCGGATCCCGGCCCGGCAGCGGCTTCTGGAGCGCCTGAGGCAACTGTGGAACTACGAAAAATACAGCCAGCCCTTCAAAGAGGGCAACCGCTACTTCTACTTCAAAAACGACGGCCTGCAAAACCAGAGCGTTCTCTATACCCAAGAAAGCCTGGAGGGAGAGGCGCGGGTTTTGCTAGATCCCAACACCCTCTCGGAAGACGGCACGGTGGCCCTCTCAGGGATTGCCATCAGCCGCGACGGGCGCTACCTGGCCTATGGTCTCTCCCGCTCCGGCTCCGACTGGCAGGAGTGGAAGGTGCGGGATATCGAAACGGGAGAAGACCTGCCGGATCACCTGCGCTGGATTAAATTCTCCGGGGCCAGCTGGACGCTGGACGGGCAGGGATTTTTCTACAGCCGCTACGACGAGCCGGCCCCTGGCAGCGAGTACGAAAGCGCCAACTACTTCCAAAAACTCTACTACCACCGCCTGGGCACCCCCCAGTCGGAAGATCTCTTGGTCTACCACCGCCCTGACCAAAAAGAGTGGGGCTTTGCCGGCGGGGTTACTGAAGATGGAGACTACCTAATCATCTCCGTCTGGCGGGGCACGGATCCCAAAAACCTCCTCTTCTACAAAGACCTGCGGGATCCCAGCTCGCCGGTGGTGGAGCTTATCCGCGAGTTCCAGGCCGAGTACGCCTTTGTCGGCAACGACGGCTCCCGCTTTTGGCTGTTGACGGACCTCCAGGCTCCCCGGCGGCGACTGGTGGCCATTGATCTCGACAACCCAGGTCAGTTGCAAGAGGTGATCCCCGAAGCCGAGGAGACCCTGCAGGGAGTTAGCCTAATCCACAACCAGTTCGTTGCCTTCTACCTCAAAGACGCCCACACCCAGATCCGGACCTTTGCTTTAGACGGCACCTACCTGGGGGAAATCCCCCTGCCGGGGCTGGGATCCGCCAGCGGCTTTGGCGGCAAGCGCCACGACACCGAGACCTTCTACACCTTCACCAGCTTTACCACTCCCCCCACCATCTACCGCTACGACTTCACCAGCGGCCGCAGCACCCTCTTCCGTCAGCCCCAGGTGGATTTCGATCCCCAGGCCTATGAGGTGCAGCAGGTGTTCTACGCCAGCCAAGACGGCACCCGCATCCCCATGTTCCTTGTCCACCGCCGCGGCCTAGCGCGGACAGGGGATCACCCCACCCTGCTGTACGGCTACGGCGGCTTTGGCATCTCTCTGACCCCCAGCTTTTCGGTGGGCCTGGTGGCCTGGCTGGAGATGGGAGGGGTTTACGCCCAGCCCAGTTTGCGCGGCGGCGGCGAATACGGGGAAGCCTGGCACCAAGCGGGCACCAAGCTCAACAAGCAAAAGGTCTTCGACGACTTCATTGCCGCGGCTGAGTGGCTCATGGCCAACGGCTACACCAACCCCTCCAAGTTGGCCATCGCCGGCGGCAGCAACGGCGGCCTCTTGGTGGGGGCCTGCCTGACCCAAAGGCCGGATCTCTTTGCAGCAGCCCTCCCCGCCGTGGGGGTGTTCGACATGCTGCGCTTTCATAAGTTCACCATCGGCTGGGCCTGGATCTCCGAGTACGGATCCCCGGAAGACCCGGAGGAATTCAAGGCCCTCTACGCCTACTCCCCCCTGCACAACCTCAAGCCCGGCACCGCCTACCCCGCCACCCTGATCACCACGGCAGATCACGACGACCGGGTGGTGCCCGCCCACAGCTTCAAGTTTGCCGCCGCCCTGCAGGCGGCCCAGGGGGGATCCCAGCCCATCCTCATTCGCATCGACACCAAAGCCGGCCACGGGGCCGGCAAGCCCACTGCCAAGCTCATCGAAGAGACCGCCGACCGCTGGGCCTTCTTGGTGCAGGTGCTGGGGATCCAAGCGGGCTAGCGACTCCGCGCCGGCAACCCCCTAGGCCCCAGGCCCACCCGACCGGCATAGACGGCCGCTTCCCCCAGCTCGTCTTCGATGCGCAGCAGTTGGTTGTACTTGGCGATGCGCTCGCTGCGGCAGAGGGATCCGGTTTTGATCTGGCCGGCGCGGGTGGCCACCGCCAGGTCGGCGATGGTGGTGTCTTCTGTCTCACCGGAGCGGTGGCTGATGAGGGTGCGAAAGCCCGCCTGAACGGCCAGTTGAATGGTCGAGACCGTCTCTGTCAGGGTGCCGATCTGGTTGAGCTTGATCAAAATGGCGTTGGCCACACCGCTGTCGATGCCTTTCTGCAGCCGGGCCGGGTTGGTTACAAACAGGTCGTCCCCCACCAGTTGCACCCGGGATCCCAAGCGGGCGGTCATGGCCTGCCAGCCGGCCCAATCTTCTTCCGCCAGCCCGTCTTCCAGGGAGAGGATGGGATAGTTGGCCAGCAGTTGCTCGTAGTAGTTCACCATCTGCTCGGCGCTGCGGGCTTTGCCCTCGAAGTGGTACTGCCCATCCTGCAGCAGCTCGTTGGCCGCCACGTCCAAGGCCAAGGCGATATCCTCCCCTGGCCTGTAGCCCGCCTGTTCAATAGCCGTCATCAATAGATCCAAAGCTGCGGCGTTGGAGTCGAGGTTGGGGGCAAATCCGCCTTCATCCCCCACCCCCGTGGACAGTCCCCTCTGCCGCAGCACTTGTTTTAGGGCTGCAAACACCTCGGCTCCGTAGCGCAGCGCCTCGCGAAAGCTGGGTGCTCCGATGGGCACGATCATAAATTCTTGAATATCGAGGTTGTTGTCGGCGTGGGCGCCGCCGTTGAGCACATTCATGAGCGGCGCCGGCAGCAGGTTGGCAAAGGGTCCGCCCAGGTACCTGTACAAAGGCAGGCCCACCGCATTGGCAGCCGCCTTAGCCGTGGCCAAAGAGACCGCCAAGATGGCGTTGGCTCCCAGTTGCGACTTGTTGGGGGTGCCATCCAGATCGATCATCAACTGGTCGATGCGGGCTTGGTTGAGGGCATCTTCCCCTCGCAGCTCCGACTGGATGGGGCCGAGGATGTTTTCCACTGCCCTCAGCACACCCTTGCCCCCGTAGCGCTTGGGATCCCCGTCCCGCAGCTCGTGGGCCTCAAAAGTGCCAGTCGAAGCGCCACTGGGCACCTGGGCCAAGCCGGTTGCCCCATTGGCTAGGCCCACCAAAGCTTCTAAGGTCGGCTGCCCCCGGGAGTCGAGGATCTCATGGGCGGTAATCCACTCGATGGCCGTTTCCACAGTTGCACCTCAGCAATTGGCTAGACAGTTCTGGCCGAAGCCAGATTGCCAATAGACTAGTGGATTTTTGCCCCCGGATCCCTTTGGCTTCCGGAAAACTTTAATGGGCACAGGCGGCACAGTTGCTTTCGGTCTGAGCTAGGAACAGGCAGGGAGTAGCTGAGAACATAAAGCCCTATCTCCGTCCACAGCTTCAGATGTCTCGACATCTCCTCTGGGCTCCTTACCCCTTGGCTGGGCCAACTCTGGCTTGATTGAAACTAATCTCAAGAAAAAAGAGATTTTTTATCGCTAGCTGCCACGGGATCCCTTGCTTAAACCCGGCCCTTCAGGAACAACTACCGCCTACGAAAGCCGCAGCCTGCGAAGTCAATCCAGCTTTTAACAAAACTTAACCCTAAGTATATTGATATCTTTTCTCAAGAAGCTTAGAGTAGACTACAGCTTAAAGTTGAGATTTACTATCAATAATTGGTTGTATGGCTCGAAAGGATGTGTCCGTGCGGCCAGAGGCAGCTCTGGGGCAAAGTCTCTGGCCTTTTCCTAAAAAAGCTTGTTTAGCAACGCAAAAGGAGCGGGGATGACAGCGACAACATTGAGGGCAAGAAGGGGGATCTAACTTGCAAAAGTAGATCCCCTAGCGGGCGGGCAACGCCCGTTTGACTGATCTTTTTGGCTGCTGGGGGCGCATGTGGCCCATGCAGCGAAAAATGTTTTGCTGTAGCCGAGAACAGCTCCTGGTGCGTATAGCCCAGAGCCTTCTGCCAGCTTCAGAACAGTGGCGAGCGCGCTCACTCTCCTATGCCCTGGCTAAAGATTTAGACACTTCCCCCATACCTCACTCCCTATTTCAGGTGGTAGCGATTCCAACCCAGAAAGTGTCGGTGCCGATGTTGGTTTGCGCCAGCGAGGATGACCCCATTGTGGATCCCGCTTCGCTCGAGAAGTGGGGAAACCACTTAAAGCCAGGGGATCAAATGTGGTTTTGCCCTGGGGGACGACAGTTTTTTCATTATTCTTTTCCAAGTTTGGTCAATCTGAAAATCATGGATTTTTGGCAGGAATTGCGTAAATTTCAGCCCAGCATGGCCTAAGGCGGCTGGAGTTTTGCGGGATGATGGGCATGGCCGCTCATCCCAACAGGAGAGGGGCTCCGTTTGCAGCCCAGGTCGAGCCCCTGACAATAGAAAAACGGGCAGGGGTGGAAGGAGGCCATTGAGCTTCCGGTAAAATTGATTGGTAGAATAGGGCCAGCCCCCGACGTGGATAGGGAAGGGGCGGGCTTAAGTGTGGGATCCGCGACTATGTTCGACAAACTGCTCTTTCCCATCGACAACTCGCGCGAAACTAGCCACGCCCTGCCCTTGGTGGCGGACATAGCGCAGCGCTACAAGAGCCAGGTCTATCTGCTCTCCGTCCTAGACAGCACGGACCTGAGCCCAGAGCAAGCCGAGCAAGCCCGCCAAAGTATCCACAACTTGCTCAAACAGGCTGAGGCTGGCCTCCAGCAGATTGGGATCCAAAACGTCAAGAGCGAGTATCGCGAGGGAAAAGTTCCCTTCGTCATCTGCGACGTGGCCGACGAGCTGGAGATTAGCCTAATCGTGATGGGATCCCGCGGCATCAGCCTAGCCGAAGGCCGGAAAAACGAATCCGTCAGCCACCGGGTCATCGACCTCTCCCCTTGCCCAGTGCTGGTAGTACCCTGAAGAGCAGGCCTTCTCTTTCCGGGGAGTTTGTTGAAGTTGTCTCAAAATGTTGCCTTGTGTAACAGCAAGGCCGTTTTTGTTCGTGTTGAACAGGAGTCTGCTGTACAACGAAGAGCGAGGTAGCCCGGATTACTGGTTACACCCCTGGGAATCGGTATGGAAAATCAAAGTCGTGGTTACAACAAGGCCTCGCAGAGAACCTTCGAGGTGATGCGGCATTTTGCAGAAACCTACGCCAAACGCACCGGCACTTTTTTCTGCTCTGATCCTACGATTACGACGGCAGTGATCGAAGGCTTGGCTCTCCACAAAGAGCAGTTGGGCGCTCCGCTCTGTCCCTGCCGCTTTTACGAAGACAAAGAGGCGGAAGTGAAAGCCGGCTATTGGAACTGCCCCTGCGTGCCAATGCGCGAGCGCAAAGAATGTCACTGTATGCTCTTCTTAACCCCAGACAACCCCTTTGCCGGCACCAGCCAAACCCTAGAGGAGGTGCCCCTGGAATACCAAACGAAATAATCGGCCAAGTGCCTGTCATTGGAGGGGACGATCGGGCGGGGAGGGGTGACAAAGATCGGTATAGTCAGAGAATAGCTGGGTAGTTGCTATTCGCAGGAGGAGGAAACTCTTTTATGACTCCCTCACTGGCTAATTTTCTCTGGAGCTTGGTGTACGGCGCAGTGGTGCTGGGGCTTCTCTTCGGCGCCATCGTCTTCGTCAGCCAAAGAGATAGGGTGCGTCGTCGCTGAGTCTCCTGCTCGCCAGGGCTTGTCTGCGGATTGCCCACCGCCCTTTATGATCTAAAGCTGATCTGGCGACATCCCGGGAGCGTTGACCCACCCCCTGCACTACTGGCGGCAAAAAAACCGCTACTACCACGAGGATCTGGAGCGGCTGCACCGCTTCTTCGTTCCCCCAGGCCTGCGCATTCTGGAAATCGGCTCCGGCACCGGATCCCTGCTCAACGCTTTGCAGCCCAGTTTTGGGGTGGGGATTGACTGGGACGCAGAGATTGTTGCCCAGGCGCAGAGGCAGTTTCCCCATCTTCACTTTCGGGTGCAGGATGCCCACACGCTGGACAAGCAGGATCCCATCTTAGCGGAGCCTTTTGACGTTATTTTGCTCGTCAACACCTTGGGCTACCTGGCAGACGTTCAGCAGGTTCTTGAGCGGCTGCGCCGTTTTTGTACCCCGCGCACTCGCCTGATCCTCTCGTACCACAACCCCCTCTGGGAGCCGCTGCTAAGCCTGGCGACCGTCCTCAAGCAGCGCATGCCCCTGCCGGCAGCCAACTGGCTCTCGGCAGGCGATGTGGCCAATTTGCTGCACCTAGCAGGGTACGAGGTCATTCAGCAGGGCAAGCGGCTGTTGTTGCCGCGGCGGATCCCACTGCTTTCGACGCTGATTAACCGCTTCATTGCCCCCTTGCCCGGGATCAACGCCCTCTGCCTGACGGAGTACACGATTGCCCGTCTCCAACCGGATCCCAACTGGGATCCCCCCCCTGAGAAACAGCCCTCTTGCACCGTGATCATTCCAGCTCGCAACGAAGCTGGCAACATTCGCCGCTGCGTGGAGCAGCTGCCCGAGATGGGATCCCGCACCGAGATCATTTTTGTAGAGGGGCATTCCAGCGACGACACCTGGGCTGAGATCCAGCGGGTTCAGGACGAATACCAGGGGATCCGCACCATCCAGGCTCTCCGGCAAGAGGGCAAAGGCAAGGGAGATGCGGTGCGCAAGGGGTTTGCCGCGGCCAGCGGCGATGTGCTGATCATTCTCGACGCCGACTTGACTGTCCAGGCGGAAGAGCTCCCCAAGTTTTTCCGCGCGGTGGCCTCCGGGCGGTGCGACTTTGCCAACGGCTGCCGCCTCGTCTATCCCCTGAAACCAGAAGCGATGCCGCGCCTCAACCAGTGGGCCAATCGTTTTTTTGCCGCTCTCCTCTCCCACATTCTCGGCATCCGCATCAAAGATTCCCTCTGCGGCACCAAGGCCCTGTGGCGGGAGGACTATTGGCAGATTGCCAAGCTGCGGCAAGAATGGGGGGATTTTGACCCGTTTGGGGAT
>NZ_JANSHG010000104.1:0-9285 GCF_047461555.1 Synechococcus sp. WC101 | reverse complement strand
AAGACTTCTTTACTACTGATCAATCCATCCTCCTTCCGAAGTTGGTTTGCTAAGTGCTGCTATTGTACCCCTTGAGCTCTTAACAGGCTGTAATGGAGAGATGAACATCCGGCGCTTTTTTGAGGACTTCGAAGGCTTTGATGTCGCGCTCCGCTAGGCGCAACAACCGCCAAGCCTCCTCAAGATGCGGCTTCATAGAGGTCTTTTCCCTGCTTGCGCGCCCAGTACAGCACGGTGCCTGGCACACGGCTGCGCCGCTGGTATTCCGCCTCGGAATAAACGAGGATATCCAACCCTGGGCCCATATCGCCCACCGCTTCGTGCAAACGAATCATTTCGGCGTACCGATCAGACACCTCTGGTTTGATCACCATGATGTCTAGGTCGGAACCCGCGTCGGCATCGCCGCGGCCATAGGAGCCAAACAAGAGTACGCGGCTGGGCTGGGCCGCTGCCACGATACGCCGGACGATCTCTTGCAAGGTTTGATCATCGATCATATTGGCAACTCCATTACCTTCAGGCTCTCAATGCCCCGGTCATCCACGATCTTGACGGCAATGCGCTTGTGCTCGCCCGGTGCGAAGGGCAACGACACCGTACCGCTATAGGCTTTTATGAGGTCCTCGTCAATCTCGGCCTTGAGATTGCGCGCCAGCTTCGCCCAGCCTTCTTTCTCGCCCGCCATCGGGAAGAAGACCTGACGGGGGTAGAGGCAGCGCCCGTCGTAGTCGGTATCGAGCATCCACATGGCAATCTTGTCCTTGCCGCCCGATTCGATGGCCCCGGTCTTGGTGTTGTAGTAGTCGAAACCGTGTACCTCAACCACAAACCAGCCATCTTCGGCTTTGCGCAGCTCCACATCCGGCTGCCCGATGAGCCAGAAGGATTCGTTACTGGCGCGCTTCTTTTTGAGGTCGTCGGTGAGTAGGTCGGCGTTCATTTGGACTTTGAGGAACTGCATGCCGGCCAGCTCTGGCTTCATCTCGTCAATATCTTTTGCTGCTTCGGGGTCAAATTGAAAGGCGGCGAAGATCAGCAGTTTGGGCTGTGGGCTGAGCATCCGCGCCTCTTGCCAGGCATGCTCAACTTGCCGCTGCTCGAGCGGGCCATATTCCGGGCCGAAGGAGACGACCACGCGCATGGGATCGTAGGCTGGCGCCGTCTCGCGCACGGTATTTGCCCCTTCGTCGCTTGGCCGCGTTTCCCCCTCGGCATGGAGCCAGCGGCAACCGGGCAGGGGCTCTAGGCGGGCAAAGCGGATGTATTGCCCGTTCTTGCCGCGAATGCCGGTGCGCAGCAGTTCGTCACGCCATTCGGCCTGGCGCAGGGTCTCGCCGGAGCGGGTAATAGACGTATCGGCAGGTTGCGGCTTCTCCTCCAAAATCTCGTCCACCGACTTGACCGCCGGTGCCGGCACCGCTTCAACCGTAAAGGGGCCGGTGACGCGCACCTTCTTCCTGTCCACAAAGGGCTGGTCGTAGAGCGTCTCCTGCGGCGCATGGCGGGCGATGGCGGCGTCGATCTCCTTTTGGAGGGTGCGGCGGGCTTGATGGAAACGCTCGAAGGGTTCGCGCGCTTTTTCCGGCCAGTCGGCAGGAAACGTAAAGGGCACTTCCCATTCCACCAGCTCGTTGACCTTGACCACCTGGCCAGCGGGCATGGTGAAGGTTGCTTCATCGGGTGCGGCGAAGTCCACGAACTGGCCGGCCCGACCGCCTTGGGTGACCTGGAATTTGACCGGCTGGCCATGAAGCGCAGCGTTCAGCTCAGCAAGGGCCGCTGCCACTGCCGGATGGAGCCGCGCGTAAATGCCGTCGATCTCCGGGTTATTGGCGATGGACTTGAGCGTGACATGGGGCACGGTCTTGTACTTGAAGCCGGAGCCGACGCCCTCCTGCGGGTGCGCCAGTTCGTAGTAGTCGAAAACCGCAGTCATCAGCCGCTGGCGGGCGATTGTGATCGCGACGCGTGAGGTGTCGCAGGTGATCCAGCGCCGGCCCCACTGCTCGGCAACGTAGGCGGTGGTGCCGCTGCCGCAATTGTGCACGACGCACAGCTCCGTGATGAAAGAGTGCGCGTCTTCTACCTCCAGGTCATACAACTCCTCTTCGGTTTCTTGCGTGTGGAGTTCGGCGATGCGCACGGCGACCCGCTGCGGACCAAAGAAGACCCAATCCCCCACATCCAGGTCCTGCGCTTCCACCCATTCGGCCTTCTCGACGCTGAGCTGAAGTTGGCAGGCGTGTCGAATGGTTTCGTAAACGCCCTCCAGATTGGACAGCACCTCCCTGGCCGGGACGCGCAGCACCTCCAAGCCCAGCTCGCGGAGATAGGCATCGCGGGCCTGATCGTGAGCCAGTGCCTCTTCGCTGCTGTGGGCCAGCACGCCGTCCACCTCGACGACAAGTTGGGCGTCGCGGCTGTAAAAATCTGCTATATACCGACCGATGGGATGCTGGCGTCGGAAGGCGAAACCGGTTTGGTTGTTGCGCAGCGCCGTCCACAGCTTACGCTCCGGCGGGGTCATTTCACGCCGCAGCATTTTGCTTCGCCCGCGCAACCCCCGGGGAATGCCCGACCAGTCGTTATGCCCTCCCAGTGAGCGCGGGCGGCGTTTGGCGAGCACCTTGTGGTCGGCAGAGAGCCAGAGCGTCGCGTCAGTTTTTTCGTGGCGGATGCCGATCATCTTGCCGCGGTACGGCCGGCGGATCACGCGCACGACGCGATGCGGTTGCCCGTCATGCCCCAGAACCCAGTCGCCAGGTTGGATGGATTCGATGGGGATCAGTGTGGCCTCTTCCTGGTTGGCCTCTCCTCGACCAGCCCTTCCCCGGCTAGCCCCTCCCCAGCCCTCCCCGTAAACGGGGAGGGAGCGTCCCCCCGCGTGCGGGGGGACAATAGGGGGGCTGCCCCCATCCCGCACACACCACACTCGCGTCCCCTTCCGCACACACGTCGGGTCAAACACTAGGTCGCCTGGATCGGTAGCCATCAGGAGGCAGCGCTCTACAACCTTCGTACGCGTTTCAACCACGTATCGTTGCTCAGGATTGAATCCGGCCGTGTCGTCCCAGACCTCAGACAAGACCTTGAGCGGATAATCGTCGATATAATATTTCCATCGAAGTTTGCTGCCATCCTTAGTCACGCGACCCGTGCGTTTCAACGCCTCCATGCCATCGGGGTAGATCAGCTTCCAATGGCTGTTCTTGTTCGGTCTGAAGGTCTCTTCCTTAAATTGGAGCGGCGTATCCTCGCCCGGCGGCCCCGAGCTCTCCAGGCTTACGAGCTGGAAGACCTTTGCTCCCGCTGGCAACAGCGACGGATCGACCATCTCGGCCCGGGTAATCTTTCGCACGGTACCGTCGGGTAGCTCCACATTACTATAGAAGGCATCAGGCAGCTTTTCAGAATACAACTGGCGATATTTCAAATATTTTTTATCCCTGGCATACCAGATTCAGATAATCACTCGTCCGGCCTAACTCGTTGGATACCATGCTGCCGGTTTTAGCGAACGTGATAAGTCGCACAAAATTCCCCGCCCCAAACACTTCATCCATCAAGCAGCGTACCAGATGGACGTTCTCGTCGCCGATCTGCACGAAGATGCTGCCGCTTTCGGTGAGGAGTTCTCGCGCCAGCAGTAGCCGGTCGCGCAGGTAGGTGAGGTAGGAGTGGATGCCCAGCTCCCAGGTGTCGCGGAAGGCGCGGATTTGCTCTGGCTCGCTGGTTAAATCCTCGTCTTTGCCGTCCTTGACGTCGCGCTTGTTGACGAAGGGCTGGAAGTTAGAGCCGTATTTGATGCCGTAGGGCGGGTCGAGGTAGATCATCTGCACTTTGCCCGCCATGCCCTCTTTTTCCAGGAGCGAATTCATCACCAGGAGCGAGTCGCCAGCGATGAGGCGGTTGGTCCAGCCGTGTTTGTGCTGGTAGAACTCGACGGCCTGGCGCAGCGGCTCTCGGCGTTCCTCTTCAAAAAGGCTGAGTTGCTCCGCGCCGCCGCTGCCGTTCCGCTTCTTCACCGCCTCGATGATCGTACGGGGGTCGATGCGCTCGTGGACATGGAGCGAGATCGTCGGCACCGCGAACGAGGTGTGCTCGGCCTTGCCGGCCCAGACCAGTTGCGGGTCGAGGTGAGGATCGTAGGCATAGCGCTTTTTCGTTTGCCCGGCATCCGGGTCAGTCTGGGGCGTCACCAACCCCACAGGTGGATTATTGACACGCTCTTTGTCGCGGTGCTCGTAGGATTCGATTGGGCGTTTGGTGTCGGTTTTCTTGGCTGCCATCCAGTCCTGCCTGTTGGTTTGTCGTGGGCTTAGTGGGAAGGCTAGCTTGAGAGTAACTTTTGATCCAGCCTTGAGCTGTCGCCTAAGCCCTTCTCCCCCAAGCCACCTATCCGTCCAGTGGCGCCCGCAGGGTTTGCACGCCCCGGGGCGACCAGGTTACTGCTCCAACGCGCTCGGCAATGTAGAGGGGCCGCTGCTTTTGCCGAAACCAGGTGGTCACTGCTTCGCCAACAGGGCCGGAGCTGATGCCCGCCTGCACCTGAAAGCGCTCCAGCAAGTCCAGGATCAGCGATCCCCCATCCCACCACAGCCAGTCGATCTGGGCCGGCAGCAAGGGGGATCCGGTCAGCTCCGCCTGGACAGGGGGGCCGGCGGATCCCAAGAGCAGCCAGCGGGATCCCTCGGCCTCCAAGGTCAACACCAAGGGGTTGGTGTGGACGGCCTGCAGCTTCAGCCGCTCCGAGAAGGGGATCCGGTCGGCAGGCCGCAAGACTTGATAGGGGATCCCGGCAGCTTGCACGGCGCTAAGAGAGCGCAGGTAGCTGTCCGAGGCGGCATTGACGCCGCCCCCGTCCCAGAACTGCCCGATGGAGAAAGCTGAAAGCAGGATCTCCCAGCCCCCATTGGCCGAGCCGGCAGAGGTCATGGCCACCGCCCCCTCCAGACGGCGCAGGCCCTGCTGCCGCAAAAAGGGCAACACGGTGCGCTCGGCCAGGCGGGGATCGCCGCTGTTGAGCAAGAGGTGGCGTCCTTCGGCTTGGATGGCCAGGACGGGGAGGCGGCCACTGGCCAAAGCGGTGATCTCGACCGGTGGCCCCGGCCACAGCCTTGGCCCCAAGAGGATGGCGGCCATTATCAGAGCAGTGCCCTGCCAGCGCAAAGCCCGCCGCCAGCGGGGCCAAAAGGTCAAAGCCACCAGCGCCCCGTAGAGAAGTAGACACTGGAGCAGCGAGACCCTGCCGGTGTAGTAGGAGCTCAGGGGCCAGCTGGCCATCCAGCCCACCCAGTTGATCAAAGGCGTGATCAAAAACGTCAAGGGCCGGGCCAGCAGGGATCCCAGCCCCGGCCAGAGCAAGGCCACAAAAGCCACCCCAAACCCCGCCACCAGCAGGGGCACCAAGAGAAGCAGCAGCAGCGGGTTGGCCAGCAGCGAGTAGGTGGGGATGCGGCCAAAGATGGCCACCTGCAGCGGCAGCGTCCAGATCTGGGCGGCCAGCGGAACGGCCAGAGCCGTGGCCACCGCCGGCGGCAAAAAGTCCAGCCGGGATCCAATCGGCCCTGCCCCCACCAGCAGGCCCAGGGTGGCGGCAAAGCTGAGCTGAAACCCCAGATCGGTAATCCACAGCGGCTGGTAGATCAACAGCAAAACCGCCGCCACCAGCAGCGTCCCCAGGGGGTTAAGCCTAACTTTTCCTTCCAGTCTTGGCTCCGTCAACACCAGCATGGCCGCTGCCCCCATCACCGCCGCCCGCAGCACCGAAGGGGTAAAGCCCGTCAAGGCCAGGTAAATCCCCAAGACCGCCAGGAGGATCCCCTGCTGCAGGCGTACCGCCAGCCGCCGCGTTAGGACAAACACCACCCCCACCAGCAGCGACACGTGAAACCCAGAGGCCGCTAGCGCATGGGCCAGGCCAACTTCTCGAAAGGCATCCTGCAAATCAAAATCCAACTGGGCAGCCCGGGATCCCAGCACCAAGGAAGCCAAGAGGTTCCCCTGCCGCTCCCCCAGCCCGGCAATGAACGCCTCCCGCACCCGCCGCCGCAGCACCCAACCTCCCCAGCCCCTTCCCCCCGGCTGGGGGATCACCTCGCGGGCGATGAAGCCGGCAAAAGCCCCCTGCCGCTGCAGATAGGCCTGAAAGTCAAAGCTGCCCGGGTTTAAGGCGGGACTGGGAAGGTAGAGGGATCCCGTCAGGCGCACCCGCTGGTTGGGATGGAGATCCTGGCTTGGGAGAGCCTCAGGGCTGGCAGTGACGTAGAGCTTGCCGCTTACCTGGCGGGCCGTTTGGTTGGCCTCCAGCACCTGCTCCGCCTCCAGCCAAAATTGCCGCCGCTCGCTGCGGGTGGGGCGGGGCTCCGAAAGAACGGTGCCCACCAGGCTCATCTGCCGCTGCGGGGCCAGAAGGCTGATATCCGTCGGGCCGGGAACCGGCTGCCGCCAGCCCAGGTAGGCCCAGGCCAGACACCCCACCAGCCCCATCGCCAGCCAGGTGCGGGCCAAGCGCGGTCGTCGCCGGTACAGCAGCGATCCCGCCAATCCCAAAGCCAGCGGGATCCCCCAGCTCCAGCCGCTCGCCGCCGGCCAGGCCCGCAGCAACAGGCCCAGGATCCAGCCCAGCCCCAGCAGATAGGTTCTCTCCATCCCTCTTCAGCGCTTTTGCCCCCACTGTACTCTCGCGCTCAGGCGGGATCCATGGCGTTGTCTTAACCTTGACCAGTTGCCGACCCCGCAAGACAGAGGCAAACTGCATCCGGCCTAGGGCTGGCGCTCGCCACCAGCCGCATGCTCCCGCCAGATGGGCAACGCACCCTCCAGATCCTTCCTCTTGCAAGTTTAAGAATTGGGAAAGATGGCCCACTGGCTCTTGACGGCGATATCCTAGGGTTTAAGCTACCGAGAGGCGAGGCGGATCGGCCCGCCTCTGGTCAAAGGAGTGAGCGTCTAGCTCAAGGGATCCGCCGCTCTTAAGGAAGCTTAAGCGTTTCTAAAAATGCTCAAAAGGGGCGGACAGAACGTTAGGGATCCCAGAGAATCTTGGCAGGGTCGTTAGGGTGATAGTGGGCTTTGCGAGGTGGGGAAACCGCACATGGACAGCGCTTTGCTGCAAGCAGCTCGCCAGATCTATCAATACCATTTGCAGTATCGACCGGAGGTGCTGGAGCAGCCGCCGCGGGGCGTGGTCATCCATCGCCGTACCCTGCGAGGGGATCTGATCTTTTCTGAGTTTCCCATCCTGCTGCCCCAAGAAACTTTCATTCCGCTGCAGCAGTTGGAGCCGCTCCGCTGAGGCCCTTCTGCCCAAGCCGAGCCTAGGCGCCTACGATAGCAGAGCAAGCCTCTTTTTCTCCCTGTGGACGGCTGCGATGGTGGACTTCCTTGCCAGCACCTGGGAGCTGCGCCTGTTGGTCTGGGTGCTGGTGTTGGTGCTGGGGGCCTGTGTGGGCAGCTTTCTCAATGTGGTGGTCTATCGCCTGCCGCAAGGTCTTTCTCTGCTCCATCCCGGCTCCCATTGTCCCCACTGCAAGACGCCCCTGGGCCCGATGGAGAACATCCCCATTCTGGGCTGGTTCCTGCTGCGGGGCCGCTGCCGCCACTGCGGGGCGCAGATTAGCTGGCGCTACCCTGCCGTTGAAGCCTTGACCATGGGGCTGTTCGGCCTCAGCATCGCCATCTTGGGATTTTCTCCCCGCGGGCTCCTCACCTGTGTCTTGTTGGGCTGGCTGCTGGCGCTGGCCCTGGTTGACCTGGATACGTTTTGGCTGCCGGAGTCGCTCACCCGCTCCGGCCTGCTGGCGGGGCTGCTGGCCCGCCTGGCGCTGCCCTGGCTGGAAGGGTCGGGATCCCTGGCCGCCATGGGCTGGTCACTGGTGGCCGGGATCGCGGGCGCCGTGCTGGGCATCTGGCTGTTGGAAGGCATTGGCTTTGTCGCCCGTTGGGTTTTGCGGCGGGAGGCCATGGGCGGAGGAGATGGTAAGCTGCTGGCCCTGATCGGCATGTGGCTGGGCTGGCAAGGGGTGTTGGTGGCCCTCATCTTGGGCTCTGGGCTTGGTTTGCTGGGCAGCCTGCTGGCCATGGCCGGGGGAAGGGCCCGCCTGGGCAAACCCATCCCCTTCGGCCCCTACTTGGCTCTAGGCGGCGCCGTGGCCGCCTTGGCGGGATCCCCCCTGATCGAGGCCTACCTACGCTGGTCGGGGTTGCTGGGGTAGAACTCCCTCACCCCTCTTCCAGTGGCAACGGCAACGATCGGCAGGGATCCCTTTTGGCCTCTACTCCACCCCCTCGATCCGGTCTTCCACTTCTTGGTACAGCTCCTGCAGGCGCTCGATGTTGGCCTGGGAAGTCTGCCAGTAGCCACGCCCGTGCACCTCCAGCAGGGTGCCGACGATGCGCCGGAAGGAGTGGGGGTTGAGGTTCATCAGGCGCTGCCGCATCGCCTCGTCCTTGATGAAGGTCTCGTTGGTTTCCTCGTAGATCCAGTTGTCCACCGCTCCCGCCGTGGCCGACCAGCCGGAGGTATTCACCAGCCGCTTGGCGATCTCCCGCACCCCTTCGTAGCCGTGCTTGAGCATGCCCTCGTACCACTTGGGGTTGAGCAGCTTGGTGCGAGCATCGAGGCGGATCGTCTCGCTCAGGGTGCGGATCTGGGCGCTGGGCGTGGTGGTATCCGCCATGTAGGCCGAGGGGGCCTTGCCGTCCGGGCGCAGGCTCTGCACCAGCTTGGTGGGATCCGCATCGAAGTAGTGGCTGACATCCGTCAGGCTGATCTCCGACGAATCCAGATTCTGGAAGGTCACGTCCACCGTCTTCAGGCTGGCCTCAAACAGCTGCCGCATCTGCTGGTTGGGCAGATTGGATCCGAAGGCAAAGGACTTACGCGAGAGGTACATCTCCCGCAGCTCGCTCTCGTCCTCCCAGGAGCTGTTTTCCACCGCCAGGTTGATGTTGGCCGAGTAGGAGCCAGAAGCGTTGGAAAAGACCCGCGTTGCCGCCTGCTCCAGCGTCAGCCCCAGCTCCTTGGCCTGCTGCAGAGCGTGCTTGCGCACATAGTTCAGCTCCAGCGGCTCATCGGCCAGGGCCGCCAGCTTTACCGCCCGGTCGAGGAGGGCCATTTGGTTGACAAAGAGATCCCGGAACACGCCGGAGCAGTTGACCACCACGTCAATGCGGGGCCGCCCCAGCTCCTCCAAGGGGATCAGCTCCACCTTGTTCACCCGCCCCAGGGCATCCGGCTGGGGACGCACCCCCAGCAAACACAGCACCTGCGCCAGCGAC
>NZ_JANSHG010000103.1:0-9375 GCF_047461555.1 Synechococcus sp. WC101 | reverse complement strand
CATGTTGGGGCCAATCCGCTGCTGGGCAGCCGCCGAGATCTTCCGCTCTAGCCAGGTCATGACCATCACTCCTAAGGTGGCGGCGATGACCATGAGCAACATGGGCAAAGGTACCCACAAAGCGTGGGCAGCGCCTGGGCTCAGGCCCAAGTTTTGCAGGGCTGTTTCAAAACCAAGCTGTAGGTCAATGCCGGCGGTTGTCATGGGGTTGAGTGGCTCCCTAGAGACGGTGAGTCAAAAAAGGCACTGGAGTCTGTGGATCTAACTAGGCTTTGCCGTTGGGATCCGACTGAGGGGGACGGTGGCGGCGGCGCAGCTCCTGCTGAATGATGGCCTGCAGGCGGGCGTCGGATAACTCTTCGGCGCGGCGGCGCCTTTCTTCTTGGTACTTGGCCCATTGCTTGGGACCGATAATCGCGGCAATAGTTACGACAATCAGGAGCGGCAGAAGCAAGATCGCCCAGGCCATCGCCCTTGTCCTCCCTTTCCTACGAGTATCTTAGCGATCCACCTCCCCCATAATGATGTCGATGCTGCCCAAGATGGCGATCATGTCGGCCACCTTCATGCCGCGAATGAGCTGAGGCAAGACCTGCAGGTTGACAAAGCCGGGTGGACGGATCTTCCAGCGCCACGGACAGACGTTGTCGTCGCCGACGATGTAAATGCCCAGCTCCCCTTTGGCGCTCTCCACCCGTACGTAGGCCTCTCCTTTGGGGATCTTGAAGTTGGCCGAGGGCTTTTTGCTGATGAACTGGTAGTCGCCCTTGTTCCACTCCGACTTTGGCCCCTCCAGCATGCGCTTGGCTTCCAGATTTTCAAAGGGGCCACCGGGCAGGGCCTTCACCGCCTGCTGCACAATTTTGCAGGACTCGCGCATCTCCTTCATGCGCACTCGATAGCGGGCCAGGCAATCCCCCTCTGGGTAAACCGCCACCTCCCAGTCGAAGTCGTCGTAGCACTCGTAGTGATCCACCTTGCGCAGATCCCAGTTGACGCCGCAGGCCCGCAGCATGGGCCCAGACAGGCCCCAGTTGATGGCATCTTGCTTGGAGATGACCCCTATCCCTTCCAGCCGCCGGCGGAAGATGGGGTTGTCGGTAACCAGCCGCTCGTACTCATCTACCTTGGGCAGGAAGTACTCACAAAAATCGAGGCATTTTTCCGTCCAGCCGTAGGGCAGATCCACCGCCACGCCCCCGACGCGGAAGTAGTTGTTGTTGATGAGGCGCATGCCGGTGACGGCTTCAAACAAATCCAAGATCCACTCCCGCTCCCGCATGGCGTAGAGGAAGGGGGTTTGGGCGCCCAGGTCGGCCAAGAAGGGGCCAAACCAGAGCAGGTGGTTGGTGATGCGGGTCAGCTCCAACATGATCACCCGCAGGTAGCTGGCCCGCCGGGGCACCGGGATCCCAGCCAGTTTCTCGACGGCGTTGACGGTGATGGCCTCGTTGAACATGCCGGCACCATAGTCCCAGCGGGAGACGTAGGGCAGGTACTGCACCACGGTGCGGTTTTCGGCAATTTTTTCCATGCCGCGGTGCAGATAGCCAATCACCGGCTCGCAGTCGACGATGTTTTCGCCATCGAGGGTGACCAGCAGGCGCAAGACCCCGTGCATAGAAGGATGGTGCGGCCCAAAGTTGAGCAGCATCCGGTCAGTACGGGTCTCGATCATGGGCATGGGCATGGCCGCCGCCTCCGCAACTGAAGAATGTTTATGGTCTGCAACATTTGCAGTATAGCGGCTTTCCCGCGGTTCCTCGAGCTCTCGGGCCATCAGGGATCCCAATTCTTGCTATTGAGGAGCTCTTGATGACTCAGCTAACGTGAAAAAAAGGAGGGAGAGCAATGGCTGGTTCCCCTACAAACAGCTCCTCTCGACGGGAGCAGCAGCATCCGCAATACGACACCGATCGGGCTCTTCTCAACGAGCTGATGGCCCAAGTGCAGGAGAGCCCCCCCTCGGATTGGGTGCTGGCCGAAGTGGCCCGTCTGCGCATCCGCTACCACGGCTTTCCCGGCGCCTGGGATCTGCAGCGGGATTTGGATCAGATCTTGGAACAGTGGGGCCTGAGCGAAGAGGAGCTGTTTGCCCGCACCCGCCAGATCCACGCCCGCGGCCAGGTCTACGGCCGCAGCTTCAGTACACGGGATGACTGGGCCTAGGCAGCAGCCTTTATGGAAGGGTGTCTATCCTTCTGCCCCCTTTTTTGGCAAAAGAGGGGAGTTCCTCCATCCTTCATCAGCACCTGGGAAACTAGGAAGCCTGGAGCTGCTCGGCAAAG
Source organism: Synechococcus sp. WC101 (assembly GCF_047461555.1). Taxonomy (NCBI): domain Bacteria; kingdom Bacillati; phylum Cyanobacteriota; class Cyanophyceae; order Synechococcales; family Synechococcaceae; genus Synechococcus; species Synechococcus sp. WC101. The sequence continues at coordinate 7,087 of NZ_JANSHG010000103.1, read as the reverse complement.
ATGGGATCCAGAGGCACATCCAAAGCGGCGATGACCTTGGTCCAGAAGTTCATAAAGCCAATCCAGGCCGAGAGCTCCACCAGATCTTCGTCTGACCAAATGGTTTTGAGGCGGGCAAAGAAGCTGTCGGTCACCACCATGCTGGGCACGGTCATGCGCTCGGCGTACTCGATGGCCAGCTTCTCGGCTTCGGTGTAGAGGGCGCTGGTGCGGGCCTGGGCCACCGCGGCAATTTTGGCCGGGGAGGCGCCGTGTTTTTGCGCCTGCAGGGTGTGGTAGGGCAGGCAGTAGTGGCGGCAGCCGTTGATCTGGGCAATGCGGATGCTGACCAGCTCTTTTAGCTCCTCGGGCAGGTTGGGGTTGTCGGTGTGCAGCGCTCCGTACAGGTTCATCACCGCCCGCATCAGCTGCGGCTTGTGGGCCATTACCTGTAGCGGGTTGAGGGCGGTGCCATAGGTTTTTTCTAGGCTTTCGTAAACCTTCTGCAGTTGCTTGTCGGCTTTTTCCGGAGGAACAGGAGGGATCCGCATGGATGATCTATAAATAAAAAATTGCAGCATTCTCGACTTTAGCGCGTTTGGGGGATATCTCCTCCTACCCGCCACAACTAATTGCCCAAGGACTGCTCGAGGGCTTCTACCTGCTGTTGGGTAGCTGTAGCCCCTTGGTTGAGGGTTTGCTGGAGCTGTTCCCGCGATTGGTAGATCTGCAGCGGCCCTCCCTGGGGGATCCCTTGCTGGGCGGCTTCTGGGCTGGCCTGCTCTGGACTTGGCTCTGAACTGAGCGGGTTGCGGTAGAGCCGGTTCACCACCAGAAAGCCCACCAGCACTACGGCAGTTGCCACCAAAAGTCGAACCATACCCGGATCCCTTGCAAGCGTCTAGTTCTAGAATGCCCAAAAAGAGTATCAGGTATCAGAGGTCGGGCAAAATGGCGCAGACTGCTCAGCCGGTGCGGGTTGGCATTGGCGGCCCGATGGGATCCGGGAAGACCGCCCTGGTGGAAAAGCTCTGTCTGGCACTGCGGGATCCCTTGTCTTTGGCCGTGGAGACTAATATACCCGCGAAGATGCCGAGTTTTTGGTGCGGGCCAAGGCGCTGGCGGCGGAGCGGATCATCGGCGTGGAGACCGGCGGCTGTCCCCACACGGCCATTCGGGAAGACGCCTCCCTCAACCTCGATGCCATTCAGGAGCTGGAGCGCCGCTTCTGTCCCCTGAATCCCATCTTGGTGGAATCGGGAGGGGATAACTTGGCGGCCACCTTCAGCCCAGAGCTGGTGGATGCCTGCATCTATGTTATTGATGTGGCCGAAGGGGACAAGATCCCGCGCAAGGGGGGCCGGGGATCACCCGCTCCGACCTGCTGGTGATCAACAGGATCGACCTGGCGCCCTATGTGGGGGCGGACTTGGGGGTGATGGAACGGGATGCCCGCCGCATGCGGGGAGACAGGCCCTTTGTCTTTACCAACCTGCGCACGGGCGAGGGACTGGATCAGATCCTGAGCTGGCTGAAGCGGGAGGTGCTCTTTTGCCCCATCCAGGCTAACTCCCCCTCTGTAAGCCGCCTGTGACCTTCGGCAAGGCCCTCTTGAAGATCAGCCGCCAAGGCGAACATGCCCGCATTTGGGAGTATTCTCAGGCCCCCCTGCAATGGCTGGGATCCCCCGGTGAGCCGCCCCTCTATTACCTGCGCAACCCCAACGGCGGCCTGCTGGGCGGGGATCGCCACCGCATCGCGATCGAGCTGGGGGCAGGCGCAGGGCTGGCAATTCGCACCCAGGGGGCAACCCGCCTCCACCCCGGCCTGATCCGGCAACAGGCCAAGGTCAAGCTGGCCCCCACCAGCCAACTGATCTGGATCCCTCACCCGACCATTCCCGGCGCAGGAGCAGACTTCCGCCAACAGGTGCAGATCGAGCTGGATCCCAGTGCCCGCCTGGCCTATGCCGAGATCTGGACGGCCGGGCGGCTGGCCATGGGGGAATGCTGGCAGTTTCGGCGCCTTTCCAGCAGCTTGCGGGTTTGGGTCGCTGCCGGGAGCCCATCTGCTAGCCGCCAGAAAAAGCTCTGGCTGCAAGAACACATCGATCTCCGCTTTCCCCACCAGCATGTCTCCACCGCGTCGGTGCTGGGATCCCATCTCTGCTGGGGATCCCTGTATTTGCTGGGGGACTGGCCGGAACCCACTTGGCCGACCGTTCACGTCAGCGGGACAGAATCCCCACACTGGCTGGTCAAGTCTCCGGATCCCGTCTGTCAGGGCTGGATCCTGCGCCAGGTGGGGCCACAGGCAGAGGCCATCTGGCAGCAGTTCGGCCAGGTTGTGCAACAGCTTGCCGCGGCCCAGAGAAGCTCAAGCCAGGGGTGGTAGGCTAGGGCTGGCTTCACCCGACCCGTTGCCCGAGATCATGAACGCGGCCCGACGCATTATCAAACGTTCTGTTCGCAAGGGACGAAGTCGCTGGCTGCTCCTCTACGAAAGAGGAATGGCTCTGCTGGCCCTGGGCAACCTGTGCTGGGTGCTCTTCGACCTCAGCTACGTGCCCTGGCGGGACTTTTGGCTCCAGGGGCGGGTGCAGATCTTCGGCGCCTTTGGCCCTCCCATTCCCCTGCCCATCCTCTCCCAACAGACCAGCCGCTCCCCGGTAACCGACCTGTATGACCCGGTGAAAGGCATTGAGCCCAACCCGGAAACCCAGCGCTACTTGGCCCTGGTGGATGAGCTGCGCCAGGTCACCCTGCGCTTTGGGGTGGAGTCGGAAGCGGCGGCGCCGCTCCTGGCCCGCTTGCGGCAACTGAGCGACGAGATGATCGAGACCAACCCCTTTCAGGCCGCCAACAAAACCGGCCAGTTTGTGCGCATCCTCAACTTGATGCGGGAGCACATCCCCGGAGCCGACTCGGCCAGGGCCGCCTTCGCCCGCTTCTGGACTGCCGAATACTTGGCCAGCGTCGATCCCAAAGACGGGATCGAATTTTTCCAGGCCCGGCTGCGCCCCCTCTTCGAGACCAACTACTCCCGCCCCATCGGCGAGAGCGGCAGCCCCGTGGACTTTTTTCCGCTGCTGGATTTTCCCTTTGTGTTGCTGTTTGGGCTGGAATTTGTCCTGCGCACGGTGGCCATCAGCCGCCGCTACACCGGCGTCAATTGGCTGGATGCCATGCTCTGGCGCTGGTACGATGTGCTGCTGCTGTTGCCCTTTTGGCGCTGGCTGCGGGTGATCCCCGTCACCATCCGGCTGGGACAGGCGCAGTTGCTGGATCTGGAGCGGGTCCGGGCCCAGGTAAGCCAGGGCTTTGTCACCAACTTCGCCGAAGACCTGACCGAGGTCATCGTCGTGCGGGTGATCAACCAAATCCAGGCATCCATCCAGCGGGGATCCCTGCCCCTGCTGCCGGCAGCCGATCCCTCCCGCAGCTACATCGACCTCAACGAGATCAACGAGCTGGAAGCCATTGCCAACCTGGTTTTTCGCACCGTCCTCTACCGCGTCTTGCCCCAGGTTCAGCCGGAGGTGGAGCAATGGCTCCGCTACAACCTGGATGGCCTGCTCAAACAACTCCCCGCCCTGCAAACCCTGGAACGGCTGCCCGGCCTCGGATCCCTGCCCAGCCAACTGACGGAGCGCCTGGCCGGCGAGCTGACCACCACCTACAAAGCCTTGACCAACAGCTTCGAGGATCCCGTCGGCTCCAAGCTGGTGGCCCAACTGTTGCGGCGATTTGGCGAAGTCTTGGCAGGTGAACTTACCCAGCAACATGCTCTGGATGAGATCCGCTCCCTGCTGCAAGACTTGCTGGAAGAGATCAAGATCAACTACGTAGAGCGCCTCTCCCAGGAAGATCTGGAGGAGGTGATGGAGCAAACCCGCAAGCTGCGGCAAAAAGCCCAGCAACTCGAGCAAGCCCGCGGCGCGTAGGGGTGGTTGACGAGGTTTCGCCGGTTCAGTAGGATAATGGTTCAAGCCTGGGCGAGTGGCGGAACTGGTAGACGCACCGCACTCAAAATGCGGCGGGAAACCGTGTCGGTTCGAATCCGACCTTGCCCATGGCAAAGCGACTCTAGCCTTGGCGTTTGCTCTTGAGAAGGAGCTGCCTCCATCGACAGGATCCCACTCCGGCAACTGGCTTTTCCGAGCTGCGTAAACTACCCGGCTCCGACCGCCCCCCCTTCCCTCCCAACCCCCCGTATACGGGGGGCAGGGGGATTGAGGGGGGTACAGTGCGGGGCTGCTGCGGCTTCTAGCTGAGGGGTTCCGGTTAGATGGCAGCCCAGAAGCCTGCAAAGCCGTGAAGGGTACCTTGCCGATTGCCTGGGGAACCTGGGCTCCTTTGGGGGATGGCAAGCTGGCGGTGGCCTTTGGGGTCTTTTGCTAGGGAGAGGGAGAAAGCTCCCCGCCGGCTGATCCCAAGCGGCGCACCAGTTGCCAACCCTCTACCTCGGCCAAAGGCTGCAGCCCCAAATCCTGGAGCGATAGCTGCTGAGCTTGGACGGGAGAGACCCACAGGTAATCCCCATGTTCTCCTGCTTGCAGGGCGGCGTCATCCACCCATCGCCCTGGGTTGGGGGTGTAAAAGGCGATGGCCTGGGCCTGACAGACATCTGGCAGACCACTGCGGCCAATGTCCACTACGGGGAAATCGCCCTTGTCAGAGCCCAGCATCTGTTTCCAGTCCAGCTGGGCAAAGGCAGGATTGAAATTGCCGAAGTCAGGCCGCAGGACAATGCTGACCAGGGCAAGGATGCTGGCAGCTAGGAGCGTGCCTACCCAGAGTTCGCCGGCATAGTGCAGCACCCGCCGCCAGCTCCAGAGCACCGGCAAGAGCAGATACAACAGGCCGATTGCCACCAACGACCAGGCATGGGGTTGGAGCAGCTCCAGTCCCTCGACGTCCCGCCTGACGGCCACCCCCAAACCCAAAAGCAGCGTCCCCACCGCCGCCAGCCCCCAGGAGAGCACCTGGGCTAGGGGGGGTTTGTTTCGCCGAGAACCTCGTCCCGCTGTTGCCACCGAGCCGGTGCGGAGCGGAAACGGCAGAGCTTGATCGAGGACTACCCCCGCCAGGAGAGCCAGCCAGGGATAGAGCTGTACCGTGTAGTAGGGGGTTTTGGTGGGGTAGAGCTGCAAGAGCAAAAACAACAGCAGGGGGAAAGACCAAACCAGCAGGGTGGATCCCGGCTTTTGCCGCAGCAGCAGCCAGCCTCCCACCAAGGCCAAAACTGTCCAAGGGAAGCCATGGATCGGGATGTGCCAAAAGTAGTACCAGCCGCTGGCATCGGCATGGAAAGGTTCTCGCCCCAGATCCCACACCTTCCCCACCAAGGTGGTCAGCACCTTTGTGCCGTACACCCCCATGGCCGGCACCAGCCAGAGGCCGAAGATCCCCAGGCCCAGCAAAAGCCCCAGCCAAAAGGAAGCGGCTCCCAGCCAGTGCCGCCGCTGCTGCCACAAGTAGGGGATCACCGCTGCCGCCGGCACTAGGATCATGGCGCTTTTCATCAACAGGCCCAGCCCAAAGGCCGCCCCCGTCAGCCAGAACCAGCGTCGGTGGCCGCGGCTGCCGTTGACCAGGGCCAGGATCCCCAAGAGCTCCAGACAGGTCAAGGGCACATCCTGCCCCACCAGCCGCCCCTGCTGCACCCAGAGGTAGCAGAGGGGCAAAACCGCCATGCCCAAGAGGGCCGCCCGGGTTGGCAAAAAGGCTCGCCCAATCCAGCCCACCAGAGGAATAGAAAGCAGAGCCGCCAGGATCCCGGGCAGCCGCGCCGCCCATTCGTTGATGCCGTAGAGGGCAAAGCTGAGGGCCACGCTCCAGGTGAGCAGAGGGGGTTTCTCGAAAAAAGGCTCCCCCAAAAAAGTCGGCCCCAGCCAGTTGCTCCCCCGCAGCAGCTCGCGGGCCATCTGGGCATAAAAGCTCTCGTCGCAGCCGGCCAAACTGGGATCCGCCCCCGAGAGCACAAACAGCGGCACTGCCAGGCCCATGATCACCAGGCTCAGGCCCCAAAAGGACAGCAGGTGCGGGTCGCGGCGAAACTGCACAAAAGAGCTGGATCCGGGCAGGGATCCCCCGCCAGGAGAACTGCCCAAACGGTTGGGGTTGCCGAAAGGACGCATGAACAAGCCCTCTGGAACGACACCAAGTAGCCGCTCTGACCAGACTAAACTCTGCGACAAGGGATCTGGCCTTTTTTTAGCGCTACGCACCACTGACGCGAAGGGGAAGCTCCAGGGATCCAGAGGCGCTCTCCAGCTTATCTGCCAGACAGGTCAAGCCCTGAAACCAGCATGGGGTTGCAGGTGCAGTTCGACCATAGTAGAAGTTCTCCCCCGTCGGTGAACTCCCAAAACTCAGCCCTGGTGGATCGCAGCTCTTGGCAGATGCTCTCAACAGCCTCGACAACACCGAGGTGGCCACCAGTTCTTGCAGAGCCTCTGCATCCTTCCCGCCCCCACCGGTTTCAGGCGGCGAGGGCGACGCCCAACCCAATTGGGAGCTGTGGGTATCTCGTTCACGGTGGCTCTGCCCAGCAAGGGGCTGCCTCAATACTCACTTAGCAGAGCTTCCACAAACTCGTAGCTGGAAAAAGGCCGCAGGTCCTCCAGCCCTTCGCCGGCGCCGATAAAGCGGATGGGCAAGTGCATCTGCTGGGTAATGGCCAGGGCAATCCCCCCCTTGGCGGTGCTGTCCAGCTTGGTGAGGATGACGCCGGTTAGCTTGGCCACTTCGGCAAACACCTGGGCCTGGCGCAGGCCGTTTTGCCCTTGGGTGGCATCCAAGACCAAGAGGCTTTCCACCTTGGCTTCGGGAGCTTTCTTGTCAATGATGCGGCGGATCTTGGCCAGCTCCTCCATCAGGTTTTTCTTGTTTTGCAGGCGGCCTGCCGTATCCACCAGCAGCAGCTCCGTACCTCTGGCCTTGGCGGCGTTGATGGCATCAAACACCACGGCTGCCGGGTCGGCATTGGGAGACGGGTTGGCGATGACATCCACCCCCGCCCGTTCTGCCCAGATCTTGAGCTGCTCGACGGCAGCAGCGCGGAAGGTATCGGCGGCAGCAATTAGACACTGGTAGCCGGACTCGCG
>NZ_JANSHG010000102.1:0-9387 GCF_047461555.1 Synechococcus sp. WC101 | reverse complement strand
AGATAGAGCTGCTCTCCCGAAAATTAGCCTTGCCCTCCTCAGCTAGCTCTGGTTCCACTATCCACAAGTAGGGAGCAGATAGCTCAGGTGGTCGCTTGTCCCGCGGATGGCGGTGGAGCCGCCCAGAGCGCTGTAGGAGAAGATCAATGGGAGCGGGATCGCTGATCATTAAGTCAAAATCCACATCCAAGCTTTGCTCAATGACCTGGGTTGCCACCAAAACAAAACGAGAGGGACGGAGATGTCCATTTTTGCCGAATCTCTCCAGGCATTGCTTCTCAATCTGCTCTCGATCTTTGAATAAAAAGCGCCCGTGAAACAGGCCCAATTCTTCCGGCGGAAAATACTTCTGGAGATGCTGAAACACCCACTGGGCGCGATCTACCGTTGAGCAGATAACAGCAACGCACCCGCCCCCTTTGGAAAGCACTTGCGAGAGTTCTGCGGGCCACTGGTCATCCCTGACCCAGCGGATCCCCAATTGACGGCGCACATGCTCGGAAGGAGCAAAAGACTGAGCTAGGGCCGCTCCAGAAGCTAGGGCTGTGATGCGAGGGTAAGGGGCATTAGGTGAGTCGGGCGGGGGCTGTCCACAGCCTCTGGCATAGGCAGCCAGCAATCGTTGGCGGGTACCGGCGGGCAAGGTGGCCGAGAGGGCGATCACGGGGGATCCCAAAACGGCTGCCCACTCCAAAAATCGCTCCAGGAGAGTGCTGGTGTAGAGGTCGTAGGCGTGGATCTCGTCCAGGATGATGATGCGGCCTGCCAGACCAAACAGGCGGACAAACTGGTGGCGGGTCCGTACTGCTCCCATCAGAGCCTGATCAAGGGTGCCCACCCCGTAAGGACTGAGCAGCGTCCGCTTGCGGGCAGTGTGCCACTCGCTGGCAAAAACGCCTTTGCCCTCCTGGTCATAAACCTGATCCAGGCGACAGACGGTGTCCAGGTAATCTTCTTTGAGAGCTGCTGCCCCATGGCTGAGGGTTAGGTTTACGATGGCATCGGGATAGCGCTTTTGCAAAAATGACTTGACGCGCTCGAACATGGCGTTGCTGGTTGCCTGGGTAGGCAGGCCGATGTAAAAGCCACCGGCTCCGGCTTGATGCTGCAGGTGGTCGGCCAGGTAGAGCGCAGCTTCGGTTTTGCCCTCTCCCATGGCGGCCTCGACAATGACCAAGCAGGGTGGAGCCAGCCTGTCCTTCAGGTTAATGGCTGCCAATTGCAGCGGTCGCGGCTCGCTGATGAAGTCAAAGAGAGCCTGAAAAGTAAGAGGGCTGTCTGTGGGGGGCGCAATCCAACCCTGGGCTTTCAGGGCTTGTTGGGCCTTTTCGGCTATTCCTTGAGCGTAGGTCTCGAAGGGCTCGTCGTTGGCGTAGGGAAAACTCTCCGTATTCGAGGCAATCCAGTCGGCAACGGTTGCCAGGCCGGCCAAGATCATGGCGGCGGAATTGCTGCAGCGGGCAGGGATCCCCTCCCTCTTCAGCCCAACAAAATCTTGTAGTTGCTGGAAGATCTCTCGACGAAATGGGATCCACTCCCCTCGACCGACATCGTCGGGGGAGAGACTTTGAATATCCTGAAGTCCCGGGAAAAAGCCATGATGACCGCCGACAATAGCTGACAATTTTTGGGCCAGTTTCTTGGGCAGCCCCAGCTCTTCCAGAAAGCCGGGCAAGGTTGCGGCGGTAACCGTTCCATGAGGGGCTGCTTGGCCAGTGTTGGGATAGCTGCGCCACAGGTCGTAGAGACGGGATCCCACCAGCGCTTTTCCCACCTCGCTCACTTGAAATTGAAAGGCAGGACTGACTTTGCCTAGGTCGTGACACCCTGCCATGAACCCGCAAAAGCGAGCTAAGGGATCCCCTTCCAGCCCCAATCCTACTGAGAGCTGCTGACGAGCAAGGGGGCTAAGGTAGGTTTGCACGATCTCCATGGCCACAGCTGCCGTATCGGCTAGGTGGCAGAGGACGGGATGGTACAGAGGTCGGCCATCTTCTCGCAACTGTCCCTGTCCGGTCTTGGCCCAAAATCGGGACTTGCTCATCGCTAGGGCTCCTCGTCAACGTACTGCCGGCTCATCTCGCAGATCTCTTGCCGCATCATGTCCACCAAATCCGGAGGCTCCAGCACTCTGGCTCCTCTGCCGTAGCCCAGCACCCAGCGCTTTACATCATTCATCCCCCGCACGGTTATGCGCAGAATCAGGGATCCGTCTGGGTTTTCTTCAATGACCTGGGTCGGATGCCAGCGCCGCTCCCGAATGAAGGGTGCCGTTTGGGCGTCAAACCAAATTCTTACCTGGCGAGGGATCCCGCCCGCCTCATGCTGAAAAATCATCGCCAGATGGGCTTTGGGATCGAAAGTCGGGTCGATCTCAAAAGTTTCCGGCAGGGTTTTGAGAGCCAGGATCCGATCTACCCGGAACCAGCGCACTTCTTGTCTTTTGTGGCACCAGCCAATCACGTAGGGATTGGTGCCGCGGTAGATGTGCAAGAGATAGGGATCCAACTCCCGTTCCGACACTTGATCGCCTCGGCTGGCGGTGCGATAGCGCATCCACACTCGTCTTTTCTCCCGACAGGCATCCTCCAACCGCTGCCAAATCTCCCAATCCAGATGGGTTTCTGCTCCTGCGCGAAAAATGAGCCGGTCATCGGCCACCTGCTGTAGATCCAGCCATTCCTGCTCTGGGAGCCGTTGAGCCAGCCGCCCAATCGCCGAGCGCAACTGTGGGGCATAGGCGGATCCCGCATAGGCTTCCAGCATTCTGGCCCCCAGTGTTAAGGCAAACAGTTCCCCTTTAGTGAGAGATATTGTCGGCAACCGCCATTCCAGATCGGTGTAGTGATATCCTTTTTCGCGGTTGGTTTTGATGGGAGCTTGAAAGCGGTCTTTCAAGAAGCTGATGTCCGCCCTAACCGTTCGTTCGCTCACTTCCAGAGCTTTGGCCAGCGAAGAGGCTGTCTGCCTCTGCCCGGAGCGCAGCAACATATCCAGCTTCAAAACCCGCTCTAGCTGACGTAGCATTGCTTACTTTGGTGAGGATGAGCGCATTCTAAACAACTCACCCGGCAAAAGCGCTTCCGACTTCTCTAAAGGTTTGCTGAAGATTGAAACCTTTTGGGCGCAGGGAGCAACCTGGATCCCGTCGGATGGAATCAGGGGGATCCCTCTGCAAGGTGGGAACGGCCACGGCGACGCTTCATCTGACTTGGCTGCGCAATTGCCGCAGGAGCCGCTCGAACTCCTCAGGAAGGGGGGCAGTAAAGTGCATCGGCTGGCCGCTGCGCGGGTGGATGAAGGAAAGTTTCCAAGCGTGAAGGGCTTGGCCGCTCAGTTTGACAGGGCTGGTTTTGCTCTGGGTGTAGAGGGGATCCCCGACAATGGGTAGGCGCATGTGGGCAGCATGCACCCGAATTTGATGGGTGCGCCCGGTCTCCAGCTCAAACTGCATCAGGGTGTAGTTGCCCAGCCGCTCCAACACTTGCCAGTGGGTTACCGCCACTCGCCCTTGGCCAGGGGTCAGGACGGCCATTTTCTGCCGATCCACCGGGTGCCTCCCAATGGGGGCAGAGATGGTACCTTGGCTTTGGGCTGGCCGGCCAAACACCACCCCTAGGTAGATGCGCCGAGCGGTCTTGGCTTGAATCTGAGCCTGCAGGTGCTGGTGGGCCTGATCGTGTTTGGCGATCACCAGGGCGCCGGTGGTGTCCTTGTCGAGGCGATGGACGATCCCCGGACGCTGCTCGCCGTTGATCCCAGAAAGGCGAGGACAGTGGGCCAGCAGCGCATGCACTAGGGTGCCGCTGGCATGTCCAGGAGCCGGGTGCACCACCAGGCCGCGCGGCTTGTTGATGACAAGCAGATCCTCATCTTCATAGAGGATATCTAAGGGGATCCGCTCCGGCTGCAAGGGGGTGGGGGTGGCCGGCGGGATCCGCACCTCGATTTGATCCCCGGCCTGCAGGGGGCGATCCTTATCCAGGCAGGGCTGGCCGTTCAGCCAAACTTGGCCCTGGCGGATAAGCTGCTGCAGGCGCGAGCGCGACAGCTCCGGCAGTTGTTCTGCCAACCCCCGATCCAGCCGCAAGCCCTGCTGTTTCTCCGTCACCGTCACCCAGCGAATTTCTGCCACTGGATCTCTGGGGTCTTCCATTTGCCCTGTTTCCGCAAACTGCTGCTTTGAAAACATTGTGGCAGAGCGGTTACTTTTGCATTAGGTAAAAAAGGTCGAAGATTTGTGTCAGCTTTCTCAGCAGGATCTTGGCAGGATTGGCTTTGTGTCATCTCCTTCTCAGGTTTCTCTAGGGGGCTGTGCCGGGATTTTAACCAGAGAAAAACCCTCAGTACAGTGGGGGTATAGCTCCTTAAAGCCGAGCCAGATTCTGGCTGGGGAAAGTTTCTTGCTACACGCAAGTGTTGCAGCACTTATTGCACAGTTGGTCCGCTGGGTACAAGGAGGCAAGGCATGTTGGATGGAGCAGCGCTGGGGTCCCAGCTTCAGCAACCCCCTCAACGCCAGCTTGGCTCAGAGCCGCCCTTGGTTTTGTCTCTCACAGAGGTGGGCCTACGGGATATTGCTCAGGTAGGCGGGAAAAACGCCTCCTTGGGAGAAATGCTGCAGCAGCTAGCCCCTAAAGGGATCCGCGTGCCCCTGGGGTTTGCCACCACGGCCCATGCCTATCGCCAGTTCATCGCCGCTGCCGGCCTCGAGGAGAAGCTGCGGGAGATCTTCAAAGACCTCGATATCGAGGATGTGCGGAACCTGCGCGAGCGGGGCAAGGCCGCCCGCACCTTGATTTTGCAGACGCCTTTCCCCCCAGAGCTGGAGCAGGCCATTGCCAAGGCCTACCAGGAGCTGTGCGAGCGCTACGGCCCCGATACCGATGTGGCGGTGCGCTCCAGCGCCACCGCCGAAGACCTGCCGGATGCCAGCTTTGCCGGCCAGCAGGAGACCTACCTCAACGTGCACGGGATCAAGGCGGTGCTGCAGGCCTGCCACCGCTGCTTTGCCAGCCTGTTTACCGACCGGGCCATCTCCTACCGCCAGATCAAGGGCTTCGACCACTTCCAGGTGGCCCTCTCGGTGGGGGTGCAGAAGATGGTGCGCTCGGACTTGGCCTGCTCGGGGGTGATGTTCTCCATCGACCCAGAAACCGGCTTCAAAGATGCGGTGCTGATCACCGCGGCCTATGGCCTGGGGGAAAACGTGGTGCAAGGGATCGTCAACCCCGACGAATACGTGGTCTTTAAGCCTACCCTGAAGCAGGGGCGGCGGCCCATCCTCTCCCGCAAGCTGGGCAGCAAGGCCCTGAAGCTGGTCTACGACGAGGAGGGATCCCGTTCCACCAAAAACGTACCCGTCCCCGAGAGCCTGCGCCGGCAATATGCCCTCAAGGACGACGAGATCCTGGAGCTGGCTCGCTGGGCCTGCCTTATCGAAGAGCACTACTCGGCGCTGCGGGGCCGCTTCACCCCCATGGACATCGAGTGGGCCAAAGACGGGATCAGCGGCGAGCTGTTCATCGTCCAGGCCCGCCCTGAGACGGTGCAATCCCAAAAGGCCGCCAACCGCCTCAAGACCTATCGCTTTACCCAGCCGCAGGCCCGCCCAGAACCCCTGGTGCGGGGACGGGCGGTGGGAGAGGCCATTGGCCAGGGCACGGCCCGCGTCATTTTGGATGTGCGCCGCTCGGATCAGTTTCAGGCCGGCGAGGTGCTGGTGACCGAAAAAACGGATCCCGACTGGGAGCCGATCATGAAAAAGGCCAGCGCCATCGTCACCAACCAGGGGGGCAGAACCTGCCATGCGGCCATCATCGCCCGCGAGTTGGGGATCCCGGCCATTGTTGGCTGCGGCAACGCCACGCAGGTGCTCCGCTCCGGCGATCCCATCACCGTCTCCTGCGCCGAGGGGGAAGAAGGGCGCGTCTACCCAGGTCTTTTGCCCTATGAAGTTACAGAGATCCCGCTGGAGGAGCTGCCCCGTCCCCGCACCCAACTGATGATGAACGTGGGCAACCCGGAAAAAGCCTTTGGCCTCAGCGAGATCCCCTGCGATGGCGTGGGGCTGGCACGGCTGGAGTTCATCATCGCCAACCACATCCAGGTCCATCCCTTGGCTTTGCTCCACTACGAGCAGGCCGTCAAGGAGGAGCCGCGCCTGGCGGAGCTCACCGCCCAGTACCCTGACAAGCCGGAGTACTTTGTGGACAAGCTGGCCCAGGGGGTGGCCACCATCGCCGCCGCCTTCTACCCCAAGCCGGTGATCGTGCGGCTGTCGGACTTCAAGAGCAACGAATACGCCCACCTACTGGGCGGAGCCCGCTACGAGCCCCACGAGGAAAACCCGATGATTGGCTGGCGGGGGGCCTCCCGCTACACGGATCCCCGCTACCGCGACGGCTTTGCGCTGGAGTGCCGGGCCATGAAACGGGTGCGGGACGAGATGGGCCTGGCCAACGTCATCTTGATGATCCCCTTCTGCCGCACCCCCGAAGAGGGACACAGGGTGCTGGAGGAGATGGCCCGCCACGGCCTGGTGCGGGGGGAAAACGGCCTGCAGGTGTACGTCATGTGCGAGCTGCCCAGCAACGTCATCCTGGCCGACGAGTTCTGCCAGATCTTCGACGGCTTTTCCATCGGCTCCAACGACCTCACCCAGCTCACCCTGGGGTTGGACCGCGACTCGGCCCTGGTGGCCCATCTTTTTGACGAGCGCCACGAGGCCGTTAAGCGGATGATCGCCCGGGTAATCCAGACCGTGAAAAGCCACGGGCGCAAGATTGGCATCTGTGGCCAGGCCCCCAGCGACTACCCTGACTTTGCCCGCTTCCTAGTGCAGCAAGGGATCGACTCTATTAGCCTCAACCCGGATTCCCTGCTGAAAACTCTGTTGGTGGTGGCTGAGGCGGAAGGCGATGGTACCCAATAGGCTCAGGGGGCTGCGCTGAGATCGCGTTGGCTGGGTTACAATCTTCTCTGCTGTGTTGCCATCCCCGCCATGATCCACGAACTCTCCATGCCGGCCCTCAGCTCCACCATGGAAACGGGCAAGATCGTTGCCTGGCTGAAAAACCCCGGCGACCGGGTGGAGAAAGGGGAAAACATCCTGGTGGTGGAGTCGGACAAGGCGGACATGGACGTGGAGTCCTTCCACAGCGGCATTCTGGCCAGCATCCTCATCCCAGCAGGGGAATCGGCGCCGGTGGGCGCCCCCATCGCCCTCATTGCCGAAACCGAAGCGGAGGTGGCCGAGGCCCAAGAGCGAGCCAAGGCCCTCTCTAAGGGTGCTCTACCGGCAACTGCACCTACTGCAGTCCCCACCCCCACAGTTCAACAGCCAACCCCTGTCCCTGCGGCGATCCCCACCCCCACCCTTCCAACTGGCTCCAACGGGGCCGGATCCCAGCGGATCCTGGCTTCCCCACGGGCGAAAAAATTGGCAGAAAGCCTGGGGATCGACCTGCGCACGGTGCGCGGCTCCGGCCCTGGTGGGCGCATCGTGGCCGAAGATGTGGAGCGGGCTGCAGCTCAGGCCGCCTCTACGCAAGCGGCAGCTCCCCCCCCTGTCTCTGCGGCTGCCCCGTTGGGAGAAGTGGTTCCCTTGAGCACGTTGCAGGCGGCGGTGGTGCGCAACATGAACGCCAGCTTGGGCGTGCCGGTGTTCCACGTCGGCTACACCATCACCACCGACAGCCTGGATCAGCTTTACCAACAGGTGAAGCCCAAAGGGGTAACCCTGACGGCCCTTTTGGTGAAAGCGGTGGCCCTGACCCTAGAAAAGCATCCCCTCCTCAACGCCAGCTACACGGAAAACGGGATCCACTACAAAGCCGAGGTCAACATTGCCGTGGCGGTGGCCATGGAAGACGGCGGCCTGATCACCCCTGTGCTCAAGCAGGCCAACCGGACCGATCTCTACGAGATCTCCCGCCGCTGGAAGGATCTGGTGGAGCGGGCGCGGCGCAAGCAACTGCAGCCGGAGGAGTACAACAGCGGCACCTTTACCCTCTCCAACCTGGGCATGTTTGGGGTGGATCGCTTCGACGCCATCCTGCCTCCCAACCAAGGAGCTATTTTGGCCGTCGGCGCTGCTCGCCCCACCGTGGTGGCCACACCAGAAAAAGCCATCGCCATCCGCTCCCAGATGCAGGTCAACCTCACCTGCGACCACCGCGTTATTTACGGCGCCCACGCGGCGGCCTTCTTGCAAGATCTGGCCCAGTTGTTAGAACAAAAGGTGGGATCCCTGACGCTGTAGAAGCTCAATAAGTGGGCAGGCTGGGATCCACCTCAAGAGCCCAGGCGTGGATGCCGCCGCTGATGTTGTAGACCTGGCTGAAGCCGTTGGCCAGCAGCCACTGGCTCACTTGGGCAGAGCGGATGCCGTGGTGGCAGAGGACAAAGGTTGGACAATGGGGATCGAGCTCCCTCAAGATTTGCTCGCGCCACTCTTGGTACTGGCTCAAGGGGTAGTTGCGAAACCCGAGGGCACTGAGATTGGCCAACTCCAACTCGGCCGGTTCCCGCACATCGATGAGTTGCAGAGGACCAGCCTCGGGATCCCTCAGGCGGGCAGCTAGCTGCTGCGGCGCAACCGAGCGAACGAAAGAGGACATGGCTGACCTGTAACCCTATCTGGACCCGTTCTCAGGATATAGCGGCTCAGCGTCTACCCTGGTCTGCTTGCCATTGTTGCAGGTCGTGGTTGGCCGGCAACCCTTCCTTCAGCAACCCCCTGTCGAGTTACTTGGGGCAGCCCCCCTAGAACTCCAAATTTCTCGAAGAAATTTTAACTGTACTGATTGCGGATCCTCTGCCAAGTTCAATAGGGCAGGGATCCCTTTTGGGAGGCTCTGCTTGAGAGAATTGGATCCCAGGGGTTCATCCGGGCTCTAGGTATCCGCAGTTCTGATAGGCTTGACCGATAGGGACTTGCCAAGGATTTTCCACCGATGAAAGGCCCCCTTTCCACAGACGGCCAAGTATCCCAATCTAGCTGGCGAACCGGTTCCCTCTTGCTGACTCTGTTGGCAGGGATCGCTTTCGGCTGTGGAGGAGGAGGCACGGGCAACTCTCCTCCCCCACCATCGCCAGGTGGTGGGCCCGTCATCCTGCAAGTGGATCCAGCCAAGGGCCCCTTTACCAAGCTGGCCGATGCTGTGGCACAGGCGCAGCGGCTGCAAAATGCCACAGAGGGGCTAGAGGTGCTGATCCAGATTTTGGGGGCGGGCAAGGAGAGGCTAGAGAAGGATCTGGCCTTGGATGGGGGCGACGGCACCAATGGCGGGCGGATTCGGATTACCAGCTCCACAGCTTATGAGATCCTGGCCGGGTTGTTCGACGTGATCGTAGCCAGCCAAACCAGCCTGCAAGGGGTGGAGG
>NZ_JANSHG010000101.1:0-9506 GCF_047461555.1 Synechococcus sp. WC101 | reverse complement strand
AGGCTTCAGACCGATCAAGGGCTCTGCCTGCACAGCCTGGGCGAGGCCAAGCGCCAGGCAAAGGGCTAAAAGGAGACTCAAAAGGGTTCGCATAGCAGGATGTGTCCTTAAGCTAGGGGTCTAGGTCTGTTAAATGTGCAGGAATGCTAAGTGCAGCAACGGGCACTAAACGGTTAGTATCATACTCCCGAGTACCTCGCTCCAACGGATTGCGAGTTTTAGCTCACACAATTCTTAAGGAAACTCCCGCCTTTCCTCTATGCCCCGCCTCCTCGCCATTGAAACCAGTTGTGATGAAACAGCTGTGGCTGTGGTGGAGGCAGATGCGGCCTGGCCGACCTTTGCCCCACGGCAGCTCAGCTCTGTGGTGGCTAGCCAGATCGACCTCCATGCAGCCTACGGGGGCGTGGTGCCGGAGGTGGCTGCCCGCCGCCATGTGGAAACTCTGCCCTTTGTGCTGGAGTCCGCCCTGCAGCAGGCTGGGCTGGGCATGGCCGAGGTGGATGCTGTTGCCGTCACCTGTGCGCCGGGCCTGGTGGGATCCTTACTGGTGGGGCTGATGGCGGCCAAGACCTTGGCGCTGCTCTACAACAAACCTTTGATCGGGGTGCACCACCTGGAGGGCCACCTGTTCAGCGGCTTTTTGGCAGCAGCCGACTTGCGTCCCCCCTGCCTGGGCCTTTTGGTTTCAGGAGGCCACACCAGCCTGATCTGGATGAAGGACTACGGGGAGTACCAGACGATGGGCCGCACCCGCGACGACGCCGCCGGCGAAGCCTTTGACAAGGTGGCGCGGCTGTTGGGGCTGGGCTATCCGGGCGGGCCCCAGATCGACCGCTGGGCGCAACAAGGGGATCCCGATCGCTTCCCTTTGCCCGAGGGCAAACTGGATCACCCCTACGACACCAGCTTCAGCGGCCTGAAGACAGCGGTGCTGCGCCTGGTCCAACAGTTGCAGCAGGAAGGCCAGGAGCTGCCTGTGGCCGATATTGCCGCCAGCTTCCAGGCCTGCCTCACGCGCGTGCTCACAGAAAAAGCCGTGGCCTGTGCCGAGGCGCTGGGCCTCTCGACGCTGCTGGTTACAGGGGGGGTGGCCGCCAACCGGGAGCTGCGCGCTCGCCTGCTGGAAGCGGGCCGCCAAAAGGGCCTGCGGGTGGTGATCCCGCCCCCAAACCTCTGTACCGACAACGCCGCCATGATTGGGGCAGCTGGCCTTTGCCACTGGCTGCGGGGAGAGACCTCGCCCCTGGAGCTGGGGGTGGCCTCGCGCCTGACCCTGGAAGAGATCCCTGCCCTCTACGGCCAGGGGAGCGGCGGCTGCGGTCAGGCCCCGACGGGAGCTGCAGCAGCCGTCTTCTGACGTTGTCTCACCTCTAGGTAGATGAGCAGGGCATTGATGTCGGCGGGGTTGACGCCGCCAATGCGGGCCGCCTGGCCCACGGTCAGAGGCCGGACTGCCGCCAGTTTCTCCCGCGACTCTTTGGAGAGGGTGGGGATGGAGTGGTAGTCCAGATCGGGGGGCAGGGGGCGGTGGTACTGCTTGCTCACCTGCTCGATTTGGCTCTGTTGCCGCTGGATGTAGCCGCTGTATTTGACAGCAATTTCTGCTGCCTCCTGCTCAAAGGGATCCAGCTCCTCATTTCCCAACCCCAGCTCTAGCAGGTCGGCGTAGTGGATCGGGTTGCGGCGCAGGAGCTCGGCCAAGGTGGCGGATCCTTTGATCCCCTGGCCGGTCAGTTGGCTGAGGTGGATCCCGGCGGGGTCGTGGGCCTTGACCCGCTGGGTTTCTAGGCGCTCGATCTCGGCGGCAATGCGGGCCTGCTTGGCCTGGAAGAGGGCCCAGCGGCGGTCGTCGATGAGGCCCCATTCCCGCCCCAGGGGGGTGAGGCGTTGGTCGGCGTTGTCGGCGCGTAGGATAAGGCGGTATTCGGAGCGGCTGGTGAGCATGCGGTAGGGCTCCCGCAGCTCTTTGGTACAAAGGTCGTCGATGAGGGTGCCGATGTAGCTGGACTCCCGCGGCAGGGTTACCAGCGGCTTCCCCTGCACCAGGCGGGCGGCGTTGATCCCGGCGATCAGACCCTGGGCTGCTGCCTCTTCGTAGCCGGTGGTGCCGTTAATTTGGCCGGCACAGAACAGCCCCTGCACCTTCTTGGTCATCAGGGTGGGGTAGAGCTGGGTGGCCGGCAGATAGTCGTATTCCACGGCGTAGGCAGGCCGCAGCATGACGCACCGCTCCAGGCCGGGCAGGGAGCGCAGCATCTGGATCTGGATCTTTTCTGGCATCCCCGTCGAGAACCCCTGGATGTAGAGCTCCGGCAGATCCCGCCCCTCTGGCTCAATAAAAATTTGATGGCTTTCCTTGTCGGCAAAGCGGACGATCTTGTCTTCGATGCTGGGGCAGTAGCGGGGCCCCTTGGCCTCCACCCAGCCGCCGTAGACCGGCGTCTCGTGGAGGTTTTCGCGGATGATGCGGTGGGTCTCCGGCGTGGTGCGGGTGAGATAGCAGTCCATCTGCTCCCGCGGCACCCACACCTCCGGGTCAAAGCTAAACCAGCGCAGGTCGGGATCCCCTGGCTGCCGCTCCATCACGGAAAAATCGACGCTGCGGCGATCCACACGGGCAGGGGTGCCCGTCTTCAGCCGACCTGTCTCAAAGCCCAGTTGGCGCAGGGTGTCGGTCAGGCCTTCGACGGCAAATTCCCCCGCTCTGCCAGCAGGCTGCCAGTGGCGGCCAATCCAGATGCGCCCTCCCAGAAAGGTGCCCGTGGTCAGGATCACCGCCCCACAGCCGAAGACGCTGCCAAAATGGGTAACCACGCCCACCACCTCATCGTTGCGCCCCAGCACCAGGTCGGTGACAGTGCCCTCGCGGATGCTCAGATTGGGCTGGTTTTCCACCACCGAGCGCATTACCCGCGCGTACTCGCGTTTGTCGGTTTGCGCCCGCAAGGCCCATACCGCCGGCCCCCGCGAGCGGTTGAGCACCCGCTTTTGCAAATAGGTGCGGTCGGTAACTTTGCCCATCTCGCCGCCAAGGGCGTCGATTTCGTGCACCAGTTGCGACTTGGCCGGGCCCCCCACAGCGGGGTTACAGGGCTGCCAGGCGATCTTGTCCAGGTTCAACGTCAGCATCAAGGTATTACAGCCCAGCCGCGCTGCCGCCAGGGCCGCTTCACAGCCAGCGTGTCCCCCACCCACGACGATCACGTCGTAGTGGTCGAGAAAGTCCACGTTGTCCCGTCCAACTTTGAGCATAGGATCGCCCCCGCGGAATACCGGAATCCCCTATCCCAATTAGGTTGTTACAGCTTGTTTCTCCAGTCTAGCGACGGATAGAGGGCTATCCCCAAATCTCGGCAAGAGAAAGCCAGACCTCCACCAGTCTGCCGCTCCGAGGTTGCCCAAACCGGCTAGGATCCCGCTCTCCCCAGCCGGATCTAATTCAGACTATTTTAGTCGGGTTTAGTTGACGGGGTCGATCGCGGGTGATAAGATTGCCCTCGACGACGGGTAAACAAGATCCAGCCCTTTCTCCTGTCTGAGGCTTCCTATGACCCAAACCCTTTCCCACCGCCCGCTCAGCCCTGCCGATTTGCCGCCCAGCTCGGCCTTGCGCACCCTCCAGGTGGGCTTTAGGCGCTTGCGCTGTCGGGAATGTGGGGCCGAGTATGAGCCGGTGGCCAAGCACGTGTGCGACCTGTGTTTTGGCCCCCTGGAAGTGGTCTATGACTACGACTGGCTCAAGAGCGTTGTCAGCCGGCAGAGCATCCAGGCCGGGCCGCTCTCCATCTGGCGCTACCGACCTTTCCTGCCGGTCCTTTCGGAGCGGCCCATCGATGTGGGCACCGGCATGACGCCGCTGGTGAAGGCGGAGCGGCTGGGCCGGCGGCTGGGGTTAAAAAACCTCTACCTCAAGAACGACGCCGTCAACATGCCCACCCTCAGCTTTAAGGATCGGGTGGTGTCGGTGGCCCTGACCCGCGCCAAGGAGCTGGGCTTTACCACCGTTTCCTGCGCCAGCACGGGCAACTTGGCCAACTCCACGGCTGCCATCGCCGCCCACGCCGGCCTGGACTGCACCATCTTCATCCCGGCGGATCTGGAGGCGGGCAAGGTGCTGGGATCCCTCATCTACAATCCCACCGTCATGGCCGTGGAGGGCAACTACGACCAGGTCAACCGCCTCTGCGCCGAGGTGGCCGATCGCTATGGCTGGGGCTTTGTCAATATCAACCTGCGCCCTTACTACTCAGAAGGCTCGAAAACCCTGGCCTACGAGGTGGCGGAGCAACTGGGGTGGCAACTGCCGGATCAGGTGGTGATCCCGCTGGCGTCGGGATCCCTGTACACCAAGATTTACAAAGGTTTTCAGGAGTTTGTGAAGGTGGGGCTGGTGGCGGAGAAGCCGGTTATCTTCCACGGCGCCCAGGCCCAGGGCTGTGCGCCCATTGCCCAGGCCTTTCGCGAGGGGCGGGATTTTGTTACTCCGGTTAAGCCGAATACCATCGCCAAGTCTATTGCCATCGGCAACCCTGCCGACGGCATCTACGCCCTGGAGATTGCCCGCAAAACCGGCGGCCAGATCGCGACGGCCACGGATCCCGAGATCGTGGCCGGCATCAAGCTCTTGGCCGAGACCGAGGGCATCTTCACCGAGACGGCTGGCGGCACCACCATTGCCGTGCTCAAACGCCTGGCCGAATCGGGCCAGCTTGATCCTGAGGCGGTTACGGTAGCCTATATTACCGGCAATGGCTTGAAAACCCAGGAGGCGGTGCAGGCGCACGTGGGCCATCTGCTGGTGATCTCGCCCAAGCTGGAGAGCTTTGAACAGGCATTGGAGCGCGCCCGCACTCTGGAGCGGCTGGACTGGCAGGAGGCTTCGGTTTGAAGCGAGAGGGATCCCCCTGGGCTCTTAACGGCGTCTTAATGAAGAACTGTTACGATCCCTGGCACAGACCCACTCGCTCAGGAGCTCTGCACCATGCCTATCCTCCGTTCTGTCCGTCACTTTGCGCGTCGCTGCTTGCCGGTGGCAGTGGCGGTGTTGACCCCCCTTGCTTTGGCTCCCACGGCTCGGCCTCAGGGGCTGAACACCATTGCCGTTGAGCTGGAAACTTTGCCCAGCAGCTACTCGACGTTGGCGACGGCTTTGCGGGCGGCGGGGCTGAACACGGCGTTGGCGGGGCCGGGGCCGTTCACGGTCTTTGCCCCTTCCGATGTGGCCTTTGGGCAACTGCCGCCGGGCACCGTGGAGACGTTGTTGCAGCCGGCCAATCGGGATCAGCTCACCCGCATCCTCACCTATCATGTGGTGCCGGGGCGGATTACCTCGTTTGACCTGCGGCCTGGCCAATCGGCCACTCTGACCACCTTGGCGGGGCTGCCGCTGCGGGTGCAGGTGGGAGCCGATGGCAGCATCCGGGTCAACGGGGCCAATGTGAACTTGGCGGATATTCCGGTTTCCAACGGGGTGATTCACGGCATTGACGGGGTGCTGCTACCCTAGTCTTCTAAGGTTGGTCGCTGGACGAAGCATTGGCTTATGGCAGTCAAGGTGTTAATTCCCACCACGCTGCGGGTGCTCACCCGGGATCAGGAGGTGGTAAGTTGCGAGGGATCCACCGTTCGGGAATTGCTGGAGGCCTTGGAGCAGACCTATCCGGGCATCAAGGCGCGGCTGTGCGATGAAAAGGGGGAATTGCGCCGCTTTGTCAATCTCTATGTCAACAGCGAAGACATTCGCTTCCTCCAGGGATCGGACACGCCTCTACAGGATGGGGATGAGGTGAGCATCGTCCCTGCTGTTGCCGGGGGATGAAAGTTGCCGAGCCGGCTGTGGCTGCTTGGGAGTGGTTAAGCAAGCCGGCGCCGCTGGTGGCGCCTACGTTGCTGGGCATGGTGCTGGTGCGGCAATTTGCCGATGGGCTGCAGGTGCGGGCACAGATTGTGGAAACGGAAGCCTACACCGCCGGCGATCCGGCATGCCACGCCTATCGCCGCAAGACCCGCCGCAACCAGGTGATGTTCGGGCCGCCCGGCCATCTCTACGTCTATTGCATCTACGGCCTCTACCACTGTCTCAACATCGTCACCGAGGCGGAAGGGATCGCGTCAGCGGTTTTGATCCGGGCAGCCCAGTTGGATTGCCTGCCGGAGTGGATCCCGGCCAACAAGCGCTTGAAACCGGCGCGGGTGGCGGCGGGGCCGGGCCTGCTCTGCCAAGCGCTGCGCATCGACGGATCCCACAATGGCTGGCGGCTGGAACCGGTGGCAGCCGGCCAGGAAGGCATTTGGCTAGAGGGATCCCCTGCTTGGGAGGCACAGTTCCCCATTGTCCAAACTACCCGCATCGGCATTACCCGCGGGGTAGAGCTTCCCTGGCGCTGGTACATTAAGGGGCATCCGGCGGTGTCGCACTATTAGTGGGGGCAAGCCGACAGTGCTGCCGCAAGGCAAAGACTCCTGGCAAAGGCTGTCTGGGCTGGTCAGCGGCGTTGTGCTGCTCCTGCCCGCGTTGGCCCAGCCGGTTGCAACTTCTCCAGGACTCTTGACAATGCAAGCCCAGCGCCACTCCCCCTATCGCACCAGGTTGCAGCGCTGGCATGCCCCCCAAGGTTTTCAGGGCTGGTCAGCCCGCGGGATCCGGCTGAACGCCCAAGGGCAATTGGTCTTAGATCCAGAGAGCTGGCGGCAAGAAGTCAGCCTTGAGGAGCCGCAGTCGCCATTGCGCAGACGTCCTTTTCATCCCCCCGGCAGCTATTGGGTGGGAGAAGCCATCAGCCCGGAAGTTCCCGCCAGCTTTCCTCTGGTGGAAGCAATCGTCTCCTGGAATGCCACCACCCCTCCCGGCACCTGGCTAGAAGTGGAGATCCGGGCCAAGCTTGCGGGGCGCTGGACGAAGTGGTATCACGCCGGCGTGTGGGCTGCCGATCCGCCCACCCTGGCCAGCCACTCCGTGCGCGGGCAGGAAGACGCAGATGGCAACCTGCACACGGACTTGTTGGTGCTCAAGGATACCCACAACGGGGCAGAGGCTTTCCAAGTCAGGGTGCGCCTGTTCACGCAAGAGGCGGGCCGCTCTCCCCTGGTGGATCAGGTGGCGGTTGCCTTTTCCAACCAGCCGGCCCAGCCCGACCGCCTCTCCCCTGGGGATCCCAGCCGCTGGGGCCAGGTCTTGGAGCTGCCCTTGTGTTCCCAAATGGTCTATGCCGACGGGGGAGCAGCTTGGTGCAGCCCCACTGCCTTGGCGATGGTGATGGCCTACTGGCAGCGGGATCCCCCCCCTGTGAGCCGTTGGTGCGCGCCGCGGCGGCCGGGGTGTACGACCGGGTTTACCAGGGCCGCGGCAACTGGGCCTTCAACGTGGCTCATGCCGCCGAGCGGGGTTTGGCCGGCGTGGTGGCGCGGCTGCAGAGCCTGGCCCAGGCAGAAGCCTGGATCGCGGCCGGCGTGCCGGCTATCCTCAGCTATGCCTGGGGCGAGGGCGAGCTGGAGGGGGCGCCGATCCCCAAAAGCAACGGCCATCTGGCGGTGCTGGTGGGGTTCGACCGCCAAGGGGATCCCATCCTCCACGATCCGGCGGCCAAGACCAACGAAGAAGTTCGCCGCACCTACCGCCGCGACCAGCTAGAGCCTTTGTGGTTGGCCCACTCCGGGGGTACCGTCTATTTGATCTATCCGCGAGGGTGGCCAATTCCGGACCCATAGGTTAGCCCCGGCCTTCCACCGGGCTGGAGGCTTCTGCTCGAAGAGGCTGGGATATCGAGCGGACAAAAACGAACATGGCTTGGCGAGCATCCGATTGCCATCTGGCTTTTCGACGGGGATTTGAGTAAGGATATTAAGAAGTGAGGAGTGCAACTCACCCTTGGGTGAGACGGCTTAAGCATGGATAGGGTTAGGGTTCAAGGCCTGCGAGGCTGGCTGAGGGGTTTCCCTATGCCGAGCAGGCGGTGGGGCGCGGCTGTCCGCAGAAAAAGTAGCGGGGCAATTTCTGCCGGCTTTTACGTGAGTTGCTATCGACATGGAGGTTTGGGTTCCCGCCGCTTCCCAGTTTGTGGGAGAGGATGAGCTGCATCATGCCACGACGGGCTTCCCCTGCACCGCTATCTTTGCCGGCGCTGAGTGCTCTGGTGCTGGCCCTCTCGGCCTGCGGCGAGCTCTCTTCCTCTAATTTGTCTCCCAGCGTCGTTTCCCCTTCTGCCCTGCAGCCGGTTTCCACCCCAACTCCCCTCGCCCCCGCCGCTCTCACACTCGAACAGGCCCGCCAATCGGGTTTGGCGGTGCCCAACAACCGCATCGTCCTGCTCCTCCAGGAACAAGGATCCGATCTGGTGGCCCAGCTCCCTGCCTCCGAGGTGGATCGCTGGCTGGCTCGTACCCCCACCTGGCCGGGGGTGGAGGGGATCGATCTCAGCATTACCCTGGGCAGCTATCGCCAGACCGCCAACGCGCCCCTGCGCCTAGGGCAGCCGGCCACCTTCACTTTTACCAACCCACCTGCCGGGGAAGCGGAGCTCAGCGCCATTGCCTACCGGGGATCCACCACCTTGGCGCAAGGGAAGGGATCCCTGACCCTTTCTGCCCTTTCTGGGGGCTCTGGCGGTGCCAATCGCCGCCTTTCTATGTTGGTGCTCTCCGGGGTAGAGGTGCCGCTGCTGCACACGGGATCGGGGGTGCCGGCGCCCGGCCAGCCGTTGCTGCTGTCGGGGGAAAATCTGGAGCGGGCAGAAACGGTTCTCTTCGCTTCAGCCGCCAATCCCGAGCGCAGCTGGAGAGGGGAGATCCGCTCCCGCAGCAACGACCGCCTAACGGTGATGCCGCCGGCCTCCCTTGCCGGCACTGTTTGGGTGGCCGTTGCCGATGCTGCAGGGCAGGGGTTGGGAACCCTGGTTTACGAGTGGCCGGCCCCTACCCCCTCACCCACCCCTACTGCGGCAGCAGCCTCAGCCTGGCGGGTGGAGACCTTGCTGCATGGCCGCACCTCCTCGGCAGTTAACCCCGGGAACAGCGCCTCCGATAGCGGCGGCGAGTCCAGACTCTCCCTCGGACAGATCGGCGGCATTGCCGTCGACCCGGAAGGATTCTTTTACTTAGCTGACCCGGCCCAGCACCGGATTTTTCGGCTTTCTCCCGAAGGAGAACTGGAGGTGTGGGCGGGCAGTGGCAAGGCCGGCCATCGAGACGGAGCAGCGGATCAGGCGCAGTTCGACTCTCCCCAGGGGCTGCTCTGGGATCCCAAGGGAGGATTGTGGGTGGCCGACAGCGGCAACCACTGCCTACGCCACATCAGCCGCCAGCGACAGGTCACCACCTTTGCCGGCACTTGTGTAGCCGGCTACCGCGACGGGGAGCGCGACGAGGCGCAGTTTCGCGAGCCCTTTGGCCTGGCCTTGGGTCTAGACGGCAGCCTTTACGTGGCCGATCGCGCCGATCGTCGCATCCGCCGCATCAGCCCCGCTGGCGAGGTCACCACAGCGGCTGGCACCGGCCAGCCGGGATCC
>NZ_JANSHG010000100.1:0-9548 GCF_047461555.1 Synechococcus sp. WC101 | reverse complement strand
ATCCAAAGAATGAGTCGGCATTCCTTTCTCTCCTTCCTCTTGAATACCTGTACCCTATTTTAAATTAAAAGGCTGTATCTACATTGGCGAGTCGGATCACTGACAAAATAAGCTTCTCTACCTGGCTCTGCTGGAGCTGGCCCGTCGGCGGGGCATGACGGGCGGTACCATGGTGAGAGCCATTGCCAGCTTTGGCCACAACAGTCACATTCGCAGCAGCAACCTTCTCGAGCTTTACACAGATCTGCCCATTTTGGTAACGTTTATCGACACGCCGGAGAAAATCAAGGCCTTTCTGCCGGATGTCAAAAACCTGGTGCGCGACGGTCTAGTTACTTGCCACAGCGTCCAAGTATTCCATCACGCTCCTCAGCCCCAGCCATAGTCCCGATCCCCAGTTGGATTGCCCGTCCTCAGGAGCTGGCTATGTCCGATTCTGCTTGGCGCTTTATCTTCCTCCTCGGGATCGTCAGCCTCTGCGCTGACGCCACCTACGAGGGGGCCCGCAGCATCTCCGGAGCTTTTTTGGGATCCCTGGGGGCCAGCGGCACGGTGGTGGGGCTGGTGGCCGGCGGGGGAGAATTGTTGGCCTATGGGCTGCGCCTGGGCGTGGGCTACTGGAGCGACCGGCTCAGTAGGGATCCCTCTCGGCCCAGTCGAGGGCACTGGCAGCTCACCACCCTGGGCTATGTTGTCAACACGGCGGCGATCCCCGCTTTGGCCTGGGTGGACAGTTGGCCTTGGGCCGCTTTGCTTTTGCTGGCCGAGCGCCTGGGCAAAGGGATCCGCACCCCGCCGCGGGATGTGTTGCTCTCCCATGCGGCTCTGCAGGTGGGCCAGGGCATTGGGTTTGGCCTGCACGAGACCTTGGATCAAATCGGGGCGGTGGGGGGGCCGCTGCTGGTGGCAGGGATGGTTGCCGCCGGCTACGGGTTCCGGGGTGGATTCTTGGCCTTGGGGATCCCGGCGGCCCTGGGGCTGGGGGTGCTGGGGCTGGCCCGATGGCTCTATCCCACCCCGCGCGACTTTGAGCCGGAGCCGGAAACCGCTCCAGCACAAGGCTTTTCCAGGGTCTTTTGGCTCTATCTCATAGCAGCGGCCTGTGTGGCCGTGGGGTTTGCCGACTTTCCCCTCATTGCTTTCCATCTGCAACGACAGTCGGGGAGCGAGGAGGCAGGGATCCCCTTGCTCTACGCCCTGGCCATGGGGGTGGATGCCTTGGCGGCCTTGGGCTGTGGCTGGCTGTTTGACCGCATCCGGCTGGGGAGCCTGCTGGGGGCGGTGGTCCTGTCTGCCGGTTTTGCGCCGCTGGCCTTTTCCGGCAGCTACGGGCTGGCGGTGGTAGGCATAGTGCTCTGGGGGATTGGCTTGGGGGCTCAGGAATCGGTCATGAAGGCGGCAGTAGCCGGCATGGTGGCTCCCCAGGCGAGGGGCTTTGCCTTTGGGCTGTTTACCAGCCTCTACGGCCTGGCCTGGTTTTTGGGCAGCGCCCTGATGGGGGTGCTCTACGATCTCTTCCTCCCAGCTTTGGTCATCTTCTCAGTAGCCGCTCAAGCCGTGGGGGCAGCTATCCTATGGATCCTAATCCTGGGGGAACAGGCTGGGGCCGGGCGATGAAAAAGCCCTGCACCAGGTCCACCCCGTGGTCGCGCACCCACTGCAGCTCCTCTGCCGTCTCGATCCCTTCGGCCAGGGTGACGATCCCCAGCTCTTGGGCCAGCTCCAGCACCTTTTGGGCAATCACCGCCTTGTAGGGATCCCCATCTACGCCGCGAATGAGCTCCCTATCCAGCTTGATGACATCTGGCTGCAACCGGTGCAACAGGTTTAGGGATCCGTAGCCGGCGCCCAGGTCATCCAGCGCCACCCGAAAGCCCGCCTGCCGGTAAAACCGCAAAGTCCGCTGCAAATGATCCAAATCGGGGCTGCGGTCGGATTCATTGACCTCAAACACCACCCGTTCTGGCGGGATCCCGGCGCGGCTGATGGCCCAGACAGTAGAGCGCAGGCAAAAGGCTGGGTCGTAAATGGCCGTGGGGCTGAAGTTGATGAACAGATCCCCCTCGAGGCGGTGCTGGGTGGCGGCAGCAATGGCCGTGCGGCGGGCAGCCAAGTCCAGGTGATAGAGCAACCCGGCTTCGCGGGCCGTGGCAAAAAGCAAGTCCGGGCCAATGACCTTGCCCTCTCTGTCCAACCCCCGCACCAGCGCTTCGTGGCCCACCACCCAAGCGGGATCCCGCGCCCGGACAATGGGCTGGAAATAGGTGGTGAGGCGGTTTTCCTTCAACAATTCCAACAACAGCTCGGCTTGGGTGCGGTGGAACAACTGCAGCAACGACTCCACCCGGGCGCAATCTTGCCAGCAGGGATCCCTATCCCCAGGCAAAAACAAGGCGCGGCTGGCCTGCATCTCTTCTTGGGAGAGAACCTCGGCCATTGTCTCCAGGGTCTTCTTGAGGGCCCCCTGGGCAATGGCAACAACTAGGCCAAGGTCTTCCAAAAGTTGAACGGGAACCTCTGTCTTGGCCTCCAGGGCCTGCCAGATTTTCCGGTGGGTATGAGGAGTGGGCAGCCAGAGAAACAAACGCCCTGCCTCCTGCAAAAAGGTGGGCAGAGCTGGGCAGTCAAGACAAGACATGGGGGCTTAGGGAGTAGCCATGCAGGCCCACCGAGGTTACCTATCTTACTTAGCAGTATGTCCCGCCTTCCCGAAAAAAGAAGCCAATCTTACGGAAAGCAAACTGGGAATCCCCAGCGTCAGGACAGGATCCCAATCACAACTCGGCCCCGTTCGCGTTCCGGCCAGCCTTAGAATTGATCCTTCATACCCCGCAGCCGGGCAAAAACCCGCACCGGATCTTGAGCGCCCGTAGCCGCCCGCAAAGCCGGCTGATCCCAGCGCAAAAAAGGATTGGTGCGGCGCTCTTCGCCGATGGTGCTGGGGACAGTTGGGGATCCCGCCTGGCGCAGGGCCACCACCTGTTGGTAGCGCGCCTGCAAGTCGGGGTTGTCCCCATCCACCGTCAGGGCAAACTTGAGATTGTTCAAGGTGTATTCGTGGGCACACCAGACCCGCGTGGCTTCCGGCAACTGCCGCAGTTGATCCAGGGATCCCAGCATCTGCTCCGGGGTGCCCTCAAAGAGGCGCCCGCATCCCCCGGCAAACAGGGTATCGCCGCAGAAGAGATCCCCGCTTTCGGGAAAGTAGTAGGCAACATGTCCCCGCGTATGGCCGGGCACAAACAGCACCTTCGCCTGCCGGCCCGCAAATGCCACCGTCTCTCCCGCCTGCAGCTCCACCGTCTGGCCCGGGATCCGTCCCCGATCCGCCTGGCTGCCGTAGACGACGGCACGGGGGTAGCGGGCCAAAAGTTGCAGGTTGCCCCCCACATGGTCGTGGTGGTGGTGGGTGTTGAAGATGGCCACCAGCTCCGCCCCTAGCTCAGCCAGTTTATCCAGCACCGGCTCGGCCACTGTCGGATCCACCACCGCTGCCGTGGCCGTCTCGGGATCGTGCAGCAGATAGATGTAGTTGTCGCGCAGGGCAGGCAGTTGCAGAATGCGCATAGCCGGCTAGTCCTCAAAAATGGCCTGCTCTACATCCTGGCGGCTTAGCGAATAGGGAAAAGACAGAGTTTTGGTGTTGCCATCAGGATAGGTATAGCGCACCCAAATGCTGGTCTCCTCCAGGCGCAGGCAGGCTTTCCAGCCGGGCCGCTCGCAAAACCACTGCTCCACATCCTGCGGGTCACGGGTGCAGCCCTGATCCTCCAGCCAGCGTTCGATGGCGTGGAGCGGGTGATTGTAGAGAGGCGTAGTTGCAGGAGGCAAAGGCATGGCGAGATGGCGCGCAGAGAAGCCGTCGAACAAAACAAAAGTTAACAACCTATTCCATTCAAGCACCTTATCAATGGGAAGCCCTGAGCGCTTTGTCTTAACCTCATCCACAAGCAACCGGAGTTGGTCAGCCCACCCCACCCTCCCGTAGCCAGGCCAAAGCAACCGCCAACACCAAACACGCCACGAAGGTGGAGCCCATCAGCAGCAGGGCGCAGAGCTCGCCCGCCGAGAGAGGCCGGGTTTCCATGCGCAGCTCCAGAGAATCAGCACCGGGGGATCCCATGTTGGCCGTCACCGCCCGCAGGCTGGCATCGTAGATGGCCCGTTTTGCCGGGTTGCTGAGGACAAGGTAGGCTTCCTGGAGTT
The DNA here is from genome assembly GCF_047461555.1 of Synechococcus sp. WC101. Taxonomy (NCBI): domain Bacteria; kingdom Bacillati; phylum Cyanobacteriota; class Cyanophyceae; order Synechococcales; family Synechococcaceae; genus Synechococcus; species Synechococcus sp. WC101. The sequence continues at coordinate 5,342 of NZ_JANSHG010000100.1, read as the reverse complement.
CTTGGAAGCAACGAATCGCCACCTCTGGCGCCAGAGGAGAAGTGTCGGGATGGTAGCGTTTGCTCAACTGCCGGTAGGCCCGCCGAATGTCCTCAGGAGAGGCCCCTGGAGACAAGCCCAGCCGCTGGTAGTAGGTAAGAGAGGTCAACGAGCGCATGCAAGTCGCTGAACAGCCAAGACTGGGAGGTAGCAGAACAGCTCTCAAGAGAGCCTGACCCCAATGTAAACCACTCTTCCGGCTATGGGGATCCCTATTCTTCTCCCTCCTCTTCTTCCGACTTGGCTTTGGGGTAGTAGAAGCCGGTGTTGCGACCGCTGAGGATGGCGCGCCCAATGGTCATCGCCCGCTGGGCCTGAAGCTTGGCTTTGCCCAGCCAAACCGCATACCGCCTGCGACTGCGGGCTTTGGAGGTTTTCTTCTTAGGAACAGGCATAGCTTGTACAAAAACACAGCTTTACTAGGCTAACACTGAGTTTGCACGCTCGATCCCAATCTAAACCCGGCCCAATAAAGCGGGTCAAGCTTTTTCCGGCAACTCACAAAGGGCGAGCATCTCTGCTCAGTCTTAACTGTTGAGATCTGTCAACTCCTCTGTGCCAACCTTCTCAATCCCTTCTCCCAATGGCCTTGGAATCGGTAGAGTATAGGACATCTTCTGGGAACAGGCGCCCAGGTGATGCCGGTCACCGCCCCGCTTTTGGGTGCAAGCTGAGAATGGACTGTGGCCACCTCTTCGATCTAAGAGATCGCTCAACCATGCGCAGCCTCTCTTCCATTCTGCTGTTCGGGATCCCGCTGCTGAGCTTGGGTTGGATGGGGATCCCGGTGGCTGCCCAATCCACCAATCCGGAGCTGTGCCAGAAGTTTCCCCAAGACCTTCGCTGCAATCTCTCTGCCCCCAGCCAGGTAGGACAAGCGCCTCAACCCACCACTCGCCCGCGCGTTGCGGTTTTGGATTTTGATTTCAGCAGCCTCAGCAATTCCTACAGCCTGCGCGAGGCATCCCGGGGGGTGAGCGATCTGCTGGTGGATCGGCTGGTGAGAGATGGCACTTTTTCCGTCATCGAGCGCTCGCGGCTAGATGCAGTCTTGGCCGAGCAGAACCTGGGTCGATCTGGGCTACTGGACGCCAACACTGCTGCTCAGGTGGGCCGCATCCTAGGAGTCGATGCCGTGATCCTCGGCAGTGTAACCCAGTTTGATGTAGCAGTGCGTCGTTCTGGAGGGGGGGCACCGGTTCTAACCCCTTTTGGCAACTTTCCGCTGGCAGTGGGGGTTGAGTCGGTGGACGTCGATGCCAACGTGCAGCTCAACGCCCGCCTGGTGAGCACCAGCACTGCCGAGATCTTAGCCGTGGTTGAGGGCAAAGGCAACGCTAGCCAGTCGGATAGCACGGTTGCAGTGGCCGGCTTTGGCGGCGGATCTGCTACCAGCAATGAAGAGAAGCTGCTGGTTTTGGCCAGCCAACAGGCGGTGGAGCAAATTGCCCAGCAGTTGGCTGGCTTTGCCGAACGCTTAGCGGCCCAGCCCCGCTCTTTGCCAACGGTTGATGCCCTAGTGGCCGATGTCTACGGCAACCAGGTGATTTTGAACAAGGGCAGCCGCGACGGCTACCGCGTGGGATTGATCCTTTCTGTGGAGCGAGTTGTCCGCGAGGTTAAGGATCCGGCCACAGGAGCAGTCTTGCGCAAGTTGACCGAGCCAGCCGGGCAGATCCAACTGACAGAGGTGGACACGGCCTCCAGTGTTGGCCGCATTCTCAGCGGCTCCGGCTTTAAGGTCGGAGACGTAGCCAAGCCCCTGAAGTGAAACTTCAAAACAACCTAAAGTTGCTTTCAAAGTTTTCAGCATTTTTTCCCAGGCTGGGCCTGAAGCTTAACTGCTTCCGTTACCTCGGTTTAGGCAAACTCTGAGAAGATAGTTAGCAAGGCTAGCCCAGAAGTTGGGCAGCTACGGGCAATCAGAGCAGCTTGGCAGGGAAAGGATGAAAGCTTTTGTTGCAGGGGCTACGGGAGAAACGGGGCGGCGTATTGTCAAAGAGCTAGTGGATCGCGGCATCCCGGTACGGGCGTTGGTGCGCAGCCGCGAGTTGGCTGCTCAGGTTCTGCCCCCCAAAGCGGAAGTGGTGGTGGGGGATGTGCTGGATCCGACCACGCTGGAGGCTGGCATGGAGGGATGCACGGTGGTGCTCTGTGCTACGGGAGCCAGGCCCAGTTGGGATCCCTTGCAGCCCTACCGAGTGGACTATGTGGGCACCAAAAACTTAGTGGATGTAGCCAAAGCCAAAGGGATCCAGCACTTTGTTTTAATTTCCTCCCTGTGTGTTTCTCGGCTGTTCCACCCCCTCAATTTGTTTTGGCTAATCTTGGTCTGGAAAAAGCAAGCCGAAGAGTACTTGCAAAAAAGCGGCCTCACCTACACCATCATTCGGCCAGGGGGCCTGAAAAACCAGGACAACGAAGATGGCATTGTCCTCTCCAAGGCCGATACCCTCTTTGAGGGCAGCGTCCCTCGCATCAAAGTTGCCCAGGTAGCTGTCGAAAGCTTGTTTCAACCGGCAGCGAAAAACCGCATCTTGGAGATCATCGCCAAGCCCGGCGTTCCCAACCGCGAGTGGAGCGACCTCTTTGCCCTGGCAAGCTAGGTTCTGTGCTGTTAGCCATCAAAGGGTGCCTTATCTGAAGAAAAGTAGCATGAGAACCTTCCCCTTAGGGCTGAGGGCGTTATAATCTCCCCAGCCCTAGCGGAGATCCCTGAGATGGCTGTGCAACTCTTGCCTCAGTGCGAAAACTTACGGGAGCACGTTGAAACGATTCTAAACCTCTGGCAGCAGGATCCCACCCTTTCAGGAAAGCAAGATACAACCCGAATTCAAGCTTCGCTGAGCAAGGCTATTTCCCCAACCTTTGAGATTGTCTTCGCCGGTGCTTTTAGCGCCGGCAAGTCGATGTTGATCAACGCTTTGCTAGAAAGGGAGCTTCTCTACAGCGCCGAAGGACACGCCACAGGGACAGAGTGCTACATCTCCTATGCAGAGCCTGCCGCCGAGAGGGTAGTACTCACCTTCCTCAGCGAGCACCAGGTACAGGAACAGATGGCTGCCTTCTGCACTCGCTTGGGCTTAGCCCTGCCCAGTGGCAACAACCTAGAGGAAGCCACACTCAATCGCCTAAAAGAGCAGGCTGAGGCCATTGTTCACCAAGAGGGCGGCAAAAGCAAGTCGGAACGGGCAAAGCAAGCAGATGCGCTGCGCTTGTTAATTGAAGGTTTCCAGCAAAACCGCGCCAGAATTCACCCAACCGAAAACAGAGTCTTCTCGATGGAACAGCTTAACCTTGGCAACCTAAGAGAAGCGGCCAGTTTTGCCCGGCGCGGTGCCAATAGTGCAGTTCTGCGGAAGATCGAGTACTACTGCCATCATCCTCTATTAGAAGACGGAAACGTTATTGTCGATACCCCTGGAATCGATGCTCCGGTTAAAGCGGACGCCGAGCGCACCTATCAAAAAATTGCCGATCCAAACACTTCCGCAGTTGTCTGCGTCCTCAAGTGTGCTACTACGGGTGAGCTGACTAAAGAAGAAACAGAACTCATTGAGCACATCCAGAGCAGCGACAGCATTCGGGATCGAGTTTTTTACGTGTTCAACCGCATTGATGAAACTTGGTACAACTCCCAGCTAAGGCAGAGATTAGAGGCTATCATTGACCAACAGTTTCGCCAAGCCCGCCTATTTAAAACCAGCGCCCTGCTGGGCTTCTACGGCTCGCAGATCAAGGCAACGACTCGAGAAACGAGGTTTGGCCTCGATACCATCTTTTCGGAAAGTATAAAGGAGCTGGGTGGCAGAGAGCAAACACCTCAGTTTATTAGCGAGTTTGTTAAGTACTGCAGCTCTTCAGGAAGACTTGTTGGATCCCCCTTCCGCCCTTCCGTGCATGGCTATGAGACTCCTATCGATAACTACATTCGAATTCTAAACGAGTGGGGCATGCCCCTAGTTGAGTACATGATCAAGGATAGCGGCATAGAAGAATTCCGCAGTGGGATTACTCGCTATCTGACGGAAGAAAAGCGACCGCAGTTGTTTATAGCTCTTGCCGATGACCTGCAGCCTCTGTGTATTGAGCTCAGAAAGTCCTATATAGATCTTTATGGAGACTTGGATAGCCAGCCGAGAGAAGTTGACAGCATGATTGCCCATGAGTTAATGCTCATTAACCAGCAGTTGAATAAAATTGGTCAAGAGTTCGACGAACATATTCAAACTATGGTCAACGAGATTATTGACGGAACAGATAAAGAGTTTGAGTCTGACTTTCGAAAGCTGCAGGCCAAGATGGTGCGCAGGCTGGATGAGCTTCTGGACACATTTTCAGTAGACAATGCCTATAGCCAAGCTGTCTGCATCCACCACCGTAACTCCACAGCTCCCTTTTTGGCTGTCCTGGTTGAAGCCCTTTACTACCTGTCAAACCATCTAGAGGATATACTGGTCGAGTCTGCCACCACAGTTGTAGAGAACTCCTTTCGCCGGCTTATCGATCGTGTACGCAGTGCAGACTACTACAAGCAGTTGTTTCGCCTACTGGGATCCGACGGTGACCTAGAGAAGAAACTACTAGAGGTTAGGGAAAAAGTTCGCACTGCATTAGTCAGCGGTGCTCGTAAGGAGTGCGATCGGTATCTAAGAGAAAGTCCTCGTTTCTATGATGAGGGTACTTTCTCAATCTATCAGTTCCGGGAAGTTCTGAAGCAAACGTCTCAGTCCTACGATATTTCGGCTATTCGAGATGCCGAGCCCGGGATCCGGCAATTGCTCAAGCTTGACTTTGAGCCCAAAGTCGTCCAGACAATACGCTCTAACTTCCGGCAAGAAACCAACAATACCCTCAAGACTCAGCTCTTGCCCGTTGCTAAGGAAGTGGCTAACGAAATTCTGCAAAAGTATCCCGAAGCAAAGCAATTTATGGAGGCGACGCTTAGGAAAGAAGCAGAAGAAAGAATTGCCTTAAATCAACAGCGTCTAAGGGATCTAGAAGCAAAGATCGATAGCTACAACCAAGCTGTTTCTGGGATCAACCTATGCTTACAGGCTATGGGCTTAGGTCGCGAACTTTTGCCCTTGATTTCTGTACCTAAGCCTTCTTTGACCGGCGAATCAGCCGACACCTCAGCAAGTTCTCCCGAGCAGCCAGCCAGCAAAAGCGGGCCAAGTGATGAGGTCTCTGACTTAGGCAAGATTTTCCCTGAGCTGGACAGCATACAGCCTGTTAAGGGCTCAAGGGGTACAATAGCAGCACTTAGCAAACCAACTTCGGAAGGAGGATGGATTGATCAG
>NZ_JANSHG010000099.1:0-9695 GCF_047461555.1 Synechococcus sp. WC101 | reverse complement strand
CCATGCCATAATGCTGACATAATTGCGCAATACGCTCCTTGAACCGACCTGTTGGAATGAAAACAAAGTTTTGGTTAAAGCCGCATTCTTGTTTTTTTTCTTTGTTCCAACCAAAGACGATTCTCCCAATTGAGTGGTGTAAACAGAAGTCAATGACCTTGCGCGCAGCTTTGTGGATTGCATCCCGCATCCGCCGGTTTCTTTTTTCCGTAATTCGACCAAGCTTTTGCAATCAAAACCCCGGCAGCTTGTGAGTCTTGAGCCTAGCCAGCTCCTTGTTGTACCCCTGGTTAAAGGACTTGACTTTGCGGCCGTCAATGATGAAGCTATGTCCTAAGTTGCTAACGCACGTAAGCCAGTTGTTGACTCCGTGGTCAATTGCTAAAGCTTTTCTCAGATCCAGCGATTGAGGTCGAGCAGGCTTGGCATAGACCCACTTCAGCTACAGACTTGCAGGTCTGTTGCGCGGCGGAAACATACATTGCGATGAAGTGCTTGCTTTGGGTTCTCCCCATCTCAGCGCAAAGCTCACCATAGCTTGCCCATCGCTTCGTCTTGAAATAGACTTGTCTCGCATAGTACAAAGCACAGTTGCTTATTAGACTGTTGACACACTAATAGGGGGACTAGCTCTCTGTTCCTGACTATAACCTGCTGACAGCCGTACTCCATCATTGTTGGCAAGCGGCATGACAACCGTAGTCTGACATGGGCAAGCGATAATGCGAGAGGAAAGTCAACGGTACAATCACTACAACCATGGTGTGGGGCTAGCGGTTGTTTATCTTATTTTTTGGCCAAAGAGAAGGAAAGAGGTCTTGGTAGGAGAAGTCAGGAAGAGGTTGTTTGAGCTATGAAACTATATCAACGACCCCCATCATGGGTAAGCGACCAAAGTCGCTAGCGGGCTTTTCCGCCCCGCACTCAAGTGCGGGGCTACCAAGCTATTCTTTTGTGTGGCTCGGCAAGCCCTAGGGGAAGTGGTGGAGCCTGTCTAGGCGAATCTAAGTCAGGTTTGAACTGGGGATCTGGTGGGGGGCAGGCACCGGACTGAGAAGCGCCCACCGTTGGGCAAAGGCTTAGCCAACAAGCTGGCAGAGGGTCTCTTGTCTTTCTCGGTCTTGTTCGGCCAGCTCCTGAATGGCCCGTTGGTACACCTGGGCGGGTGTGGATCCCTGGTCGACCTGCTTCAGCCAGCGCTGGGCCTCGTTGCCCTGTTGGAGCAGAGTTTGCAGGGGAGCCAAAAAGCAGCCCAGGCCCTGGGGTTGGCCGAGGCGCCACGCTTCGGTCAGCAGCTCTTCAATCCACTCCTGGGCCACCCGTTCTCGGCCCGTGCGCCAATCGACCAGACGGGCTCGCAAGGACTCGCGAGCAGCGGCCTGCTCGTTGGCCTCGCAAAGGCTCTCCAGCTCCGTCGGTGTCAAAGGCCCCCGCAAGGGATCCAGAACCTCCGGCTGGGATAGCAATTGCCAGAGGCGGGCCTCCACCAAGGCAGCAATGGCCAGGACCATCACTGGATCCGCCACCAGGTCGCAGATGCGCAGCTCCACCCGGTTGAGATGGTAGGGCCGCTCTGGGCCGTTGGGCCGCACAGAGGCCCAGAGGTGGCGCACATTCTGCATCGTGCCCAGGGCCAGTTGCTCCCGCATCCAGGCGATGTAATGGGCGTGATCCCGGAAGAAGGGCACCTGGGCCGGCGTTTTGGGAAACACCTGCCAACGGCTGGAATGGTAGCCTGTCACCTGGCCGTCCAGAAACGGAGAAGAAGCGCTCAGGGCCAAGTACAGGGGAGCTTCCGCCCGCAGCAAACGGCAGGCAAGAAAAATGGCCTCGCTATCCGGCAGGCCAACATTGATGTGAATGCTGGCGGTCACCACCCGCGTGCCGTAGGTGCGCTCGATGTAGTCGTGGTAGGGGTTGTCCGGATCCGAGCGCTCAAAGTGGTCGCTGCCGCCCAAAGCCAGCGTGCTCCCCGGCAACAGGGTGTAGGGGCCAAGGCGGCGCAAAAATTGCCGCAGTTGCAGCCGAGGCCGCAGCAGGGCACAGAGCAGATCCTCGTAGCGGCGAAGGGGCGGAGTGATGTACTCGACGTTGCGCCGATCTGGTTCTCGCACAAACCCCGGCAAAGCCTGGCAGATGCGATCCGACAACCCCACCACTTCTCCGGCGGCGGTGCCGGTGTACATCTCTACCTCAAAGCCCTTGGTCAACAGCACAGGCCAGCCTCCAGCCGCAGCCTCCTCAGTCTAACCTCTACCCATTTTCCCAGGGTTGTGTAGGAAAGGGTTTCTCGCACTACCGTACAATGTCGGCAACGCTTGAAGACGATCGTGGGGAAGGGGCGGCGTGCGGGATCCCATCTACATTCTGGGAGCAGGGCCGGCGGGCATGGCGGCTGCCTACCGCTTGACCCAACTGGGCTTCCCTGTGGTGGTAGTGGAACGGGAAGACAGGGTTGGGGGCTTGGCCAAAAGCATTTGCTACCGGGGGTTCATTCTCGACTATGGCCCGCACCGCTTTTTTACCAAGATCCCAGCGGTGCTGGAGCTGTGGAACCAGGTTTTGGGATCCGAACAAGTGACTGTCCGGCGGCTTACCCGCATCTACTACCACAAGCACTATTTTCAGTACCCCATTCAAGCCTGGGAAGTCCTGCGCAAAGTGGGGTGGTGGGAAAGCCTGCGCATTGTCCTTTCCTATCTTTGGGCACAACTCATTCCGCGGCCAGCTCCCCGCAACTTTGCCGATTGGGTCAAGGGCAAATTTGGCGCTCGACTCTTTCAGATTTTCTTTGAAGGCTATACAGAAAAGCTTTGGGGGATCCCTTGCACCGAGATCAGTGCTGATTGGGCTGCCCAGCGCATCAAAGGTCTCAGTCTTGGAGAGGCTATACGAAAAGCATTGGGGTGGAATCGAGGTTTGGTGAAATCTCTAATCGATCAGTTTCAGTTTCCTCGGCTGGGATCCGGCCAGCTCTACGAAAAAATGCAGGAGTTTTTGCTGGCCGAAGGTCAAAAAGTTTGGCTAAATACAGAGGTCATTGCCCTTAGGCATGAGGGATCCCGGATTGTCAAGCTGCAATTGCGCAATCTTCAGGATGGAAGTGAAACATGGGTCTCCCCCTCCCACGTCATCTCCTCGATCCCTCTGACAGTTTTGGTGCAGAGCCTACAGGAGTTGCCTCCTCCAGAGGTACTGCAGGCAGCCCGCAACCTCAAGTTTCGCAACACCGTTTTGGTTTATCTGATTGTGGAGGGATCCCAGCTTTTCCCCGATAACTGGCTGTATATCAACGACCCAACAGTGCAGGTCGGTCGGGTAACCAACTTCGCCAATTGGTCGCCGGCTATGCTCCCCAACCGAGAACAAACCCCCTTGTGCTGTGAGTATTGGTGCAACTTTGGGGATCCCTTGTGGCAAGCTCCCGAGGAGCAATTGCTGGCTTTGGCCGAGAGGGAGCTACGCCAAATTGGCCTGCTGCAAGGCCAGAAGATCTCTGGCGGCTTTGTGGTGCGCCTACCCCGCACCTATCCTATCTACACCGGCAGCTACAAAGAAGACTTGGCCATCTTGCGAAGGTACCTCGGCCAGTTTGAAAACTTGCAACTGGTGGGCCGCTATGGCTCGTTTAAGTACAACAACCAGGATCACAGCCTGCTGATGGGCCTATTGGCGGCCGAAAACGTTCTCCGCCCCGGCAGCCACGATCTCTGGCAGGTGAACTCCGACAGCGATTACCAAGAAGAGATCAAAGTGCCACCCGCACCCGCGAAGGTCCGACGATGAGCTTCTCGCTTGGCCCTCTTTTGCGGCAAAGCTGGCAGCGTCTTGCCCCTTTCTCTATCCAGGTTTTGCTGCCAAGCTTAGCCTTGACAGGGCTGGAGATCTTCTTGATCTCCCTCTGGAGCAAGGGGGATGACTATGCTTCTATCTTCAAGGGTTTAACCCAGTGGGATAGCCACTGGTATCTGGGGATTGTGCGGCGGGGCTATCAGTTTGTGGGCTTTGACAAGATCGCCTACGAGCAGAGCAATGTGGCTTTCTTTCCGGGCTATCCTCTGACGGTGGCCATCATGAGCCGCCTGTTAGGAGTTGAGCCGGAGCTGGGGCTTTATCTTACTGCCCAGCTCTTTTGCTGGCTGATGTGGATTTACCTTTTCCTGTTTTACCGCCGCTGGCAGATCCCCCCTCTTGGGCAAGTTTTGGCCAGCTTAATCATCCTGGTCTATCCCAGTAGCTTCTACTTGGTAGTGGGCTACAGCGAGTCTCTGTTCGTAGCCAGCCTGCTAGGTTTTTTCTACTGGTCAATGGACTTGAACTCTCTCCGGGCGGCACTTTTGGCTGGGGCCCACGGTTTGGTGATGAGCGCCACCCGCATTGTGGGTTTGCCGGTGGCGCTGGTTCCTCTGCTGCGACTATCCCACCCTTGGTTTTGGACAGCCAGCGCTGTTGTTCTGGCCTTGTTGGGTGGGCTGGGCTTTTTCCTCTACTGCCAGCTCCGCTTTGGCCGTTGGGATCTCTACCTGGAAATGCAGCGCTACTTTGGCCCCAGTTCTTTCGATTATTTGGCTATTATTCGACCTCGTACTTATGCCCCCCTCTTTTCTAGTGGCTATTGGCAGTCCTTGCTCTCCTTTTCCGAGGCTTTGGGGGCTGGGATATGGGCCATTTCCCTCAGTCAACTGTTTGTTCTCCTCACGCTGGGATCCCTAGTTATTACAGGCCTGCTGGATGGGTGGAGTGTCCTGGCCGGCAAGAGCCGGCGCTGGCAAGAGCGGCTGGGGTTTCATTTGGCTGCCTGGGCCATGTTCTCTATTTCCGTGGCTGGCATGAGTGCCGTGGCCCAGAGAAGTATGATCCGCTACTGCCTGCCAGTTCACATCCTGCAGGTGCTGGCCTGGTTGCATGGGATCAGATACACCGATTTCAGCTTCATCCCCCAACAGGTGCGTTTCTATCTTGACAGTGTCCTGAGGCTGGGCTATTGGATCTTGGCTTTAGTCTTCTTTGCCCTCAACCAAATCCTCACCTGGCGCTACGTCCAGCATCTTTGGGTGGCTTGATCGAACCTTGGTGGTGAAGCTGATGAGTTTGCGCCCTGGCCCTCCGTTGCAGCAGATTCGCAAATGTTTAGTTTGCTTTCCTACTCGGATTTTTTTGCTGGGCTTAGCGCTGACTATCCTACAGGTGTTGGCGATATACCTTTGGACAAAACGCGGCAGCTGTGCTTCTGCTTTTACAGCCCTGAGCCAGCGCGATAGCTACTGGTACCTGAGCATTGTGGAGCGGGGGTATCAGTTTGTGGGCTTTGACAAGATTGCCTACGAGCAGAGCAATGTGGCCTTCTTTCCAGGCTATCCCCTGGCGGTGGCCGCCATGAGCCGCCTGTTGGGAGTTGACCCTGAACTGGGGCTTTATCTCACTGCCCAGCTCTTTTGCTGGCTGATGTGGATTTACCTTTTCCTGTTTTACCGCCGCTGGCAGATCCCCACTCTTTGGCAAGTTTTGGCAAGTCTGATTATCTTGGTCTATCCCAGCAGTTTTTACCTTGTCGTGGGCTACAGCGAATCCCTCTTCATGGCCAGCTTGTTGGGTTTTTTCTACTGGTTGGCCTGCTTGAATTCGATGAAGGCAGGGCTCCTGGCCGGGATCCACGGTTTTGCGATGAGTGCCACCCGCATTGTGGGTTTGCCGGTGGCGCTGGTTCCCCTGCTGCGGCTATCCCGCCGTTGGTTTTGGACGGCAGGCGCCGTTGTTTTGGCCTTGTTGGGGGGGCTGAGTTTTTTCCTCTACTGTCAGCTCCGCTTCGGTCGCTGGGATCTCTACATGGAGATGCAGCGCTACTTTACCGGCGTCCAGGCCAATTACCAAGCCCTTTTCCAGGCTCATACCTATGTTCTTTCCCCTGAGCGATGGCAGGTCTTGCTCTCTCCTTCTGCACCGCTGCAGGATCCTGGCCTGTGGTCTGATGCTCTCAGCCAACTGTTTGTGTCTGTTACGCTGGGATCCCTAGTTGTTACAGGCTTGCTGGATGGTTTGAGTGTCGTGGCCGGTAAGAGCCGGCGCTGGCAGGAGCGGCTGGGGTTTCACCTAGCTGCCTGGGCTATGTTCTACATCGCTGTAGCCGGCATGAGTCCCCTAGGCCAGCGAAGCATGATTCGCTACTGCCTACCGGTTCACCTCGTGCAAGTGCTGGCCCTCCTGCACTGGGCCAAGCACACAGATTTCGGCTTCCTTCCCCTGTGGGCGCGCCCCCACCTAAGCAGAGTTCTCAAGCTGGGCTATGGGCTTCTGGGCCTGATCTTCCTCGTCCTCAACCAGATCTTGACCTGGCGCTACGTCCACCATCTCTGGGTGGCTTGACCCTGCTTTCTTGAGGATAGGATGTGAGGGATCCCGACTTCTCACCGACTGAGAGCTGTGGCGTTTTCCTCTCCCCACAAGTGGCCTCGGCAGAAATCGTCCCTGCGAGTGGCTCAGCCCATCGAGCCCACCAAAATTTACCCCTGCCCCTGTTGCCACCAAGGTCAGTTGCGCCTGATTACCCTGACTGAGGCTTTTGGCTGCAGCCGTTGCCAGAATATTTTCGCCATCACCCCCGACCGTTTGCACATTGAGCAACTGGCCGTCTCCTACCCCTACCGTAAAATCTGGTTCTGGAACGGCCATCAGTGGGTGTTGCACCGGCAAAGCACTTTCCAGGGATCTGCGCTCTTGGGCCTCACCCTCAGCCTGGGGGTTGCTTTGGCGGTGGGGTTTCTGGGCGTGTTGCTCTTCCCCAGCCAAGCCCAGTTGCTCAGTTGGTTCCTGATTCTTTGCCTGTTGCTGACGCTGTTGATGGTGACGGCGATCCTGCTGCTGCGGCGGCCTTGAGATGCTTGGGATCGTTGCCAGGGATCCCTAGTTTCAGCCCTTGTGGATCTAGCCATTTCTTGTTAGCAGTGGTCAGGAGCAGGTCTGTCGTCGGTCAGCCGGGCAGGAGGGAAGCGAGTGACCGATTTTGGTTCAGCCTTTGACCTCAGCACCACCCTGCGCCAGGTGCGCCGCTTGCTGCCTCAGCTCCAGCGCTTGAGCGGCGAAACCAAACGCCAGGCCCTGCTGGCTCTCTCGCGCCGTTTGCTGGAGCGCTCCGATCTGCTGTTGGAGGCCAATACCCTCGACCTGGAAAGCTGCCGCGAGCAAACCCTGCCGGAGTGGATCCTCAACGGCCTCAAGCTTACCCCCGAGCGCCTGCAGCGATCCGCCCAGTTGCTTGCTCTCCTGGCCCAACAGCCGGATCCCATCGGGAGCCTGGAGAGGGGGTGCCGTCAGGACAACGGGCTGTTTATTGGCCGCTACCGCGTCCCTTTGGGGCTGATCGCCTTGGTCTACGAGATCTACCCCGAGTTTGCCTTGAATGGCATTGGCATGTGTCTCAAGACGAGCAATGGCGTGATCTTGGCCGGCAGCGGCCCCATCCAGAAAACCCATCAGGCCCTGGTCAACCTGTTGGCAGAGACCGCCTACGAGCACGGGATCCCGGAAGGGGCCATTCAAACCCTCCCCGCCCAAGACCAAGCGACCGATCCCCAGGCCGATTCCCCACTGTTGCTGTTGTTGCAGCAAACCCGCTATGTGGATCTGGTGATCCCCTGCGGTCGCCCCGGCTGGGTGGAGTTCCTGTTGCAGGCCAGCAAAGTGCCGACTCTGGTCACGCATCTGGGGTACGGCCACATCTATGTGGATCGCACCGCTCCTTGGCCTTTGGTGAAGTCGGTTTTGTTGGATCCCTTGGCTCGCTATGGCCCAGAAGGGATCCCGATCTATCAGCCCCTCACCCTTTGGCTGCTGATCCACACCGATTGGGCCGCCCATCATCTGACCGCCCTGATTGAAGACTTGCTGGGTCAAGGGATCGATATACAGGCAGCAGCCCCCATTCTGGAGCGATTCTCCCAGCTTCAGCCGCTGGGGGAAGGCTTTGACTCCACAGAACGGCCTCATCTGCGCCTCCAGCCCGTTGCCGACCTGACGGAGGCGATCGCCTGGATCAACAAAAATGGCTGTCGTCAATCGGAGACGATCCTCACCGACAGCCAATCGGCAGCCCAGCGCTTTCTCCAGGAGGTGGATGCCGCCCTGATCCACATCAACACCTCTCCCCTCTCGGCAGGCCGGGGAGCCGGGATCCCCACCTTGGGAGCGTTTCGCGACCTGTCTTTGGGCATTTCCACCCAGCGGCTGCACGTGCGCGGGCCCATCGACCTGGAAGCCTTGACAACGGTGAAGGTAGTGGCTCAGGGTGACCTGTAGCAGGGGAAAGTTGGGATACCGAACTGCTGTTCTCCCCAAAAGCCAAGAGATGGCGTGAGACTAGAAAGGGAGGAATGCCGGCCCCGTCGTCCGACGTCCAACCCAGCCCAACAGACAGGGGGGAGAACTCCTTTGGGGATTGACCTGCGCAGTTACGTGTTTTTGGATCGGCTCCAGCCCCAGTACGCTGCTTATCTGGGCACGGTGGCCCAGGGCTTTTTGCCTCTGCCAGGGGATACTTCCCTCTGGGTCGAGATTTCCCCCGGCATCGAGATCAACCGCGTTATGGACATCGCCCTCAAAGCCACCTCGGTAAGGCCGGGGCTGCAGGTGGTGGAGCGCCTCTACGGCCTTTTGGAGGTACACTCCAGCAACCAGGGGGATACCCGCACTGCCGGTCGGGCCATCCTGGCGGCTTTGGGGGTGAGCGAAAAGGAGCGCCTCAGGCCGCGCATCATCTCCAGCCAGATCATTCGCAACATCGATCCCCACCAAACCCAGTTGATCAACCGTTTCCGCCGCGGCCAGATGCTCCTAGCCGGCCAAACCCTCTACATCCTGGAGGTGCAGCCGGCAGGCTATGCCCCCCTGGCCGCCAACGAGGCAGAAAAATCGGCCCGCATCAACATCCTCGAAGTGATGCCCTTTGGCAGCTTTGGCCGCGTCTACTTGGGCGGGGAAGAGCAAGATATTCTGGCTGCCTGTCGGGCTGCCGAGGAAAGCTTGGCGGCGATTTCTGGCCGGGATCCCCTACTATTGCCCGAGGAGGTGTAGCCGTGGCAACATCGGAGCCCAAACCTTCCCCAAAACCTGGCTCGCCCCTGCCCCCAGGTCGGGATCCAGCGGCAGATCGGGTGAGGCTGCTCACGGAACTGGCCGCCCCCTACCGCAGTCTGCGGCGCTTTGTCTACCTGGCGGTGGGTTTTTCGGCCACCATCGGGGCATTTGTATTTTTCTTTCGAGCCTTGGCAGGGCGGGATCTGGAGACCACCCTGCCCAGCTTGGCCTTACAGTTAGGGATCCTGGCCGGCGCCCTCGGCCTCAACAGGCTGGAAAGCCACTCCCAGCAAAAGCTGGTCAGACGGATGAAGCAGCGCCTTAGCAGCCAAAAAGACTTGCCCCGTCCGCCCGAGGGCGATGCCCCGCTTTAGGGCAGGGACGGCTAGCCTGTCAATAGTCCCAGTCCCCTTGGCGGGGATCGGAGTCGTCTTCCTCGTCGGCGCTGGGAAGATAACGGCGGGCTTCCTGGGGCCACTTTTGGGCTATTTGGATGGCAAGAAAGGCCGCGAGAGCCACTAAAACTGCCAAGGTGAGAATTGGAATCGCCAGGATCACCACTGCGCCCAACACGTAGATGGCCACCTTGGGCAAGGAAGGATCCACCCTCCAGCCACGCCTGTACA
>NZ_JANSHG010000098.1:0-9721 GCF_047461555.1 Synechococcus sp. WC101 | reverse complement strand
CTTGAGAAACCCAAAAACTTCTCCCTCCAGATCCTCGTAGTGGGTAAGCTGCTGCATGGTGCGGGGCTCTCCCCGCATGTGCATGATGATTGCCGGCACCCCCTTCTCGGCACACAGCTGCATCATCTGCAGATCGCGCAGGCCGGTGACGTCATTAATCATGTGCGCTCCAGCCGCCAGAGCTGCCGCTGCCACCTCCGTTCGGCGCGTATCGACGCTGATGAGAATGCCGGATCCCTCTAGAGCCCGAATCACGGGCAAAACCCGGTCGCATTCCACCTCCACCGGTACCGGCTCTGCCCCCGGACGGGTGGACTCGCCGCCGATATCCACAATCAAGGCCCCCGCCGCTGCCATGGCTCTGGCTGCCTGCACGGCAGCTTCCACGGATCCCCACTGGCCGCCGTCGCTAAAGCTGTCGGGGGTTACATTGAGTACCCCCATCACCGCCACACCCCGCCAGGAAAGGCAGTACCCCTCCGGTGTTTGTTCTGCCCCAGGCAGGGGACGGCGAGAGAGCAAGCTGGTAACGCCCATAACTCCTGCAAGCTAATTCGCTGTCAGAGCAGCCGCCCCAGATAGGACCAGCGCGTGCCTAGCTGAATTCTAGAAGTAGGGAAGCGCAGGGGGCAGTAATCTATACAGATCCCTCGCTCCGTTTGTTTTGGGGTATTGCTAGGTGTCTCCCGTGAAGGGGAGGAGTGGCTGCGTGGCGCGGGCCGCGGTTGTGTATCTGCCTTGGTATGACCCTCAGTTGGTTGAGTGAGTGAGGGGAAACGTCACCTGAGGTCGGCAAAAAGCCATACCTAGGAGGGATCCCCTGCCAGCCTAAGGCCAAGGAGTAGCCTTAGCTCGCAGAGGAACCCCTCCCGCTTGAGCTAAAACATGATGTCGTCTTCCGAACGACCCCAGATGCACCAGATGATGGAGGCAAAAATTGCTAGGTAAACCCAGGCCATCGGCCCGTATTGCAGCAGATCCATCAATACATCCCTTAAAGTACTTGTTTATCTAGTCCAATTATTGTGATGTTTCGTTACAGCGTCAACAGTTTTCTCAGGAAAACGGTTGCGTCAAGCAGACCCCTTGGAAGCAGGGATCCCTGGCTAGATAAGTCGTTTTGCCTAGAGGCACTGCTGAGAAACCACGGCTTGGCTGAATAGGCTAGGGAGTCCTAGACATGGAAACGGAAGAGCATCACATCTCCTTCCTGAACCACGTAGTCTTTGCCCTCGCTGCGCACTAGGCCCTTCTCTCGGGCGGCACTCAGGGATCCCGCTGCCACTAGGTCCTCATATGCTATCGTTTCCGCCCGGATAAAGCCCCGCTCAAAATCCGAGTGAATGACCCCCGCTGCCTGAGGAGCAGTGGCACCGGCAGGGATTGTCCAGGCGCGGGTTTCTTTGGGGCCGGAAGTAAAGTAGGTGCGCAGGCCCAGCAGCTCGTAGGTGGCGCGGATCAAAGATTTCAGCCCCCCTTCTTTCACCCCCAGCGAGTCTAGATAAGCCTGTCGCTCTGCAGGCGGCAGCTCCACCAATTCCGCCTCCACCTGGGCTGAGACCACCACCACACGCGCCCCTTCTGCCTGGGCCACTTGCCGCACCTGCTCCACCCACGCGTTGCCAGTGGCCAGCTCCGTTTCCGCTACGTTGGCGGCATAGATCACCTTCTTGCGGGTGAGCAGCCCTAGCCCTTTGATGGAGGCCTCCTCTTCTGGGCTGAGGGGCACCAGGCGGGCCGGCTTGCCCTCGTCCAAAGCGGCCTGCAGCTTCTCCAGGGCCTGCAGCTCTACTTGAGCCGTTTTGTCGGACTTGGCCTGTTTGCGCACCCGTTCTAAGCGCCGCTCGATCTGGGCCAGATCCGCCAGGGCCAGCTCCAGGTTAATCACGCCCATGTCTCGCACCGGATCCACGGAGCCGGCCACATGCACGATGTTCTCATCTTTGAAGCAGCGCACCACATGTACAATGGCGTCCACCTGGCGGATGTGGGAGAGAAATTGGTTGCCCAGCCCCTCGCCTTTGCTGGCGCCGGCCACCAGGCCAGCAATGTCAACAAACTCAATCTGGGCGGGGACGATTGCCGCCGAGCCGCTGATCTTGGCCAGCACCTGCAGGCGTTCATCCGGCACTGCCACCCGTCCTATGTTGGGCTCAATGGTGCAAAAAGGGAAGTTGGCCGCCTCGGCCTTGGCATTTTCGCAGAGGGCGTTAAATAGAGTCGATTTGCCCACATTGGGCAGGCCAACAATTCCAGCTCTGAGCATCGAGATCGCGGAAGAAAAACTAGGGTAATGGAAAGGGATCCGTTGCGAAACTTTAAGGTCACTATTTTGACGTTAGCATTTGTCGCCTCTGGCTGCTGCGTTTACCAAGAGGGCGGCTCTGCGGCAAGCTGGGCAAGGTTTTTGGAGTTGCCCTCAGACCCGCTCCAAAAAGGCCACCCCCTCTACATGGCCTGTTTGGGGAAAGAAGTCGGCCGCTCGCCATTGGGTTAGGCGGTAGGATCCCTCGGCCATGAGAATTTGCAGGTCGCGCGCCAAGGTGGCAGGGTGACAGCTAATGTAGACAAGGCGCTGGGGTTGTCGCTGCTTTAGGATCTCGAGTACCTGCCGCTCGCAGCCGCGCCGCGGCGGATCCAACACCACAATATCGGCAGGAGGCAGAGTTGGCAAAACCGTTTCCACTGCGCCCTGGAAAAATTGGGCCGAGGGGATGCCGTTGAACTGGGCATTGTAGCGGGCCTGGGCCACCGCCGCCGGCAGGACTTCCACCCCTATCGCCCGTTTGGCCCGCCGGGCCAAGAGCAGGGTTAGGGTGCCGATGCCGCAGTAGGCGTCCAGGACGATCTCCTCGCCGCGCAGCTGGAGCTGATCCACTATCCAGGTAAAAAAGGCCTCCGCCTGCTCCGTGTTGACTTGAAAGAAGGAGGTGCTGTCAATCCAAAAGGAAAGACCGGCCAATTCTTCCCGCAGGGATCCCCGCCCGGCAATCACCTCCGTTTGCGGGCCAAAGATGGTGTTGGTGCGGGCCGGGTTGAGGTTGAGACAAACCCCCACCAGGTCGGGGTAGCGCTGCATCCAGCGCTTGGCCCACCTTTCTAGGTGGGGCAGGTCGCGGCTGCAACTGACCAAGGTGAGGAGCACCTCGCGGGTGCGGCGACCAATGCGCAAGCCCAAGTGACGCAGATGGCCCTGGTGGCGGCTTTCGTCGTAGACGCTCCAGCCGGCCTCCTGCAGATCCCGCTTAATTTCCCGCAAGAACACATCCAGCCGCTCGTCCTGCACAGGGCACTGGTTGAGGTTCACCAGGCGGTGGCTGCCCGGTCGGTAGTAGCCCATGCGCAGCGGCTGGCCCTCTGCTTTGGCAATGGGGTAGGTGACCTTATTGCGGTAGCGCAGCGGCTGCGGGGATCCCAAAATCGGGACAGGCTCCGGCAGAGTAAGACCGCCAATTCGTTCCAGCGCATCCCTGAGGATCTGCTGCTTGGTAACCAATTGTTGAGCGTAGCTGACGTGCTGCCACTGACAGCCACCGCACTTGTCCGCCACAATGCAGGCCGGCCGCACCCGCTGCGGCGAGGGAGCTATGAGGGAGCGAATTCGCCCGACCAGATAGTTGCGCTTGATCTCAGTTATCTGAGCCACCACGCGATCCCCTGGCACCGCTTGGGCGACAAACACCACCCGACCCCGCCCGTGGCCAAGCGTATGGGCAATGCCATCGCCCTCAGGGGTTAGGTCGGTGATCTCCAGGGATAGGAGATCCCCCGGCTTGATGGGATCAGGGGCCAGAGAAGGGATTGGCTGCTCCATGGAAAAAGGTGGTTGACGTTCTTCCCAGCCCTATTCGCGCAAGCGGGACAGAGTCCTCAGGGCGGGGCCTGCGCCGCCAAAGTTTTGGTCAATCGAAATCGGGTGAGACCATCCAAAGCTAAACTCGATACGTAAGAAAATCCGGCAACCGAAACAGAGTAATCCCAGAAAACCCAAGGGAGGAACTCTATTGTGGCATTGACCGGGGTGCCTGGGGATCCGCCGGAACCCTCTTTGCCTGGCTGCAGCGGAGCTCGAGGCTGGCCCCCCAAGCTGCGCCCAAGAGCAAGGTGATCAACAGGTGAAGGCGGCCATCCAAGATCACCACATCCAAAAGCCCCGCAGCAAAAAACGCCGTCAAGGCCAGTAAAACTCCCAAGAGGATCTCGTCTTGGGAGCAACGCCAGGCTCGCCAGCCCCGCGCCAAGATCCAACCCCAAAGGGCCAAGTAGCCCAGCAGCAGAGGGATCCCGCCTTCTGCCGCCAGATGGAGGTACAAGTTGTGGCAGTGGCCCAGCAGCTCTGGCGGATCCTGGGCATTGTAGAGGGCAGGAAAGCTCTGCCAGCCCCAGCCGGTCAGGGGCCGCTCCCACACCATCTGCAGGGCAAAGCGCCAGGCATCGAGGCGGTTGGCCGTCGAGCTGAAATAGGGGGCCTGGGGGTCAAAGGTGTCTGCCAACCGGCTCCAGATCAAGGAAGGGACAACCGCCCGCCAGCCGGGCCAGTCCAAAGCAGCGGCCAAGCCGGCTAATCCCAAGCCGGCCAGGAAGGCGAGCCCCCACCAGCAGCGCCGCAGGGCCAGCCCAATCAGTAGCGCCAGCCCCCCTGCCCCCCAGCCGTTGCGGGAGGCTGTCAGCAGCAACAGCAGGGATCCTAACCCCAGCAGCGCCGCCAGCCCTGCTCTGGTGGGGTGAGATTGAGTTACCCCCCACAGCCCTGCCGCCAAGCACAGGTGGATCACTAGGTAAATGGCCAGGAGGTTGGGGGAGGTAAAGGCCGCTGCCGGTCGCTCCCCGCCAGCCACTCCCGTAATCCAGAGCGGCCCCAAGAAGAGATGGCCCTGCCACCCCCACAGGACCTCTCCCCAGCCCAACAGCAGCATCAGCCCACTGCCCAGCACCAACACCTGCGCCAGGCGCCGGCGACTTTCAGGATCGGCCAGCGCTGCCCCAAAGGCCGGCAGCATCAGCAGAAAGGGCCAGTAGTTAAACATCCCCGGCAAGCTCAGCCGCCAGTCTTCCCCCAGCAGCGCCGTTGCCACTGCCGCCGCGCTCAGCAGGCCCGCCAAGCCCAACAAGGGATCCCGCCGGATCTGCTGCCAGCAGCGGCCATAGCTCTGCACCGTCCCCACCACCGCCAGCAACAGACTAGGGGCCAGGTTGACTGGGATCAGGGCCGCCGACCCCAACAGCCAGCCCTGAGGTTGCGAAGGCCGGGGGGACGGCGGCAGGTCTTTAGAGGCAACTGAGGCAGAAAAATTACTCATCGTCGAGGGGGATCCCCGCTCGTACCCGCCCCTGGCCAAAGTAGCGGCCAAACTGCAGCTCGTACACCTCATCTTCATCTTGCGTTTCCACCCACAGCTCGGAGCGGGCATAGCCCACGCACAGCAGCCCGTAGCCCTGCTCCTTCAGCTCCCGCGAGATCCCCATTGCCTCCGGCTGGTAGAGGGATCCCTGCCGGATCCGCACCGCACAGGTGGTGCAGGCGCCGTTGCGACAGGCAAAGGGAAGCTGGATCCCTTGGGCTTCGGCAGCCTCCAGGATGTATTGGTCGGCAGGCACCTGGATGAAGTAGTGGGCGTCTTTCTGGCGGTCGTGGATGTGAACCGGGTAGGAATGCATGGAGAAGAAGGGCCTTTTCCCCCGATGAGGAGACTTCTCCATGATCCCACAAGATTTGAGTGGAGTTGGGCTACTGCCCAGCTCCATAGGATAAGCTGAAGGCAGGGCCCCCAGGAGAGCAGCCTATGCTAGAAACTCCCAATTCCCCCATGCCCTCAGTGGAAAAACTGCCAGCTACCTTCTCGGCTGAAGTTTTTAACAAGCTCATCGAGAGCAATACTGAAACTCGTCCCTGGGGCAGCTTTACGGTGCTGGACGAGGGCCCCGGCTACAAGATCAAGCGGATTGTGGTGCTGCCCAAGCATCGCCTCAGCCTGCAGATGCACTACCACCGCAGCGAACACTGGATCGTCGTGGCCGGCACCGCCAAAGTGACCTGCGGCAACGAAGAGCGGCTGATCACCACCAACCAGTCCACCTATGTGCCCCCCTGCACCAAGCACCGCCTGGAAAACCCCGGCGTCATCCCCCTGGTGATCATCGAAGTGCAAAACGGCCAGTACCTGGGCGAAGACGACATTATCCGCTTCAGCGACGACTACGCCCGCGCCGACAGCGGGCAGTCGACCTCATCCTGAGCCCGTCCTAGAAGGGGAAAACGGTCATCAGCAGCAAGGCGGCCATCAAGCCCAGCGCCACCTGCACCGCCTGTCCAAAGGCCGGATGGCTGGTCACCACTTCGCCATAGCGGCTCTGGAAGCGGGACAGATCCAGGTAGGGAGCTATCCCCCGCCGGAACCATCCCACCACCGTCCCTTCTTGACCCACCAGCCTGCCTGCCCGGCTGGCCCCAAACAGGAAGTTGCCCAGCGGCCCAAACCGAGAAACATAGCGCAAGAAAATCATCCCCGTCTCATCCTGGAACTTGAGATCGGAGCCGAAGCGATAGCCCGCATCCCCCCGCCCGATCACCCGCCCCTCTAGCTGCATCGGCAAGCCGCGCAAGGGGCTGGCGTAGGGGTTGCTCATGGCCTTCAACACCGTCAGTGCCGGCGGGTTTTCCAAGCTGGGGTACATCACCGTCATCTTCAGCAGCAGGCCCAAGCTGGCTCCCGCCAGAACCAGGCCGGCAAACATGCCGTAAGACCCCGCCTGCAGAGCGGGGATCCCAAGCACCATCCCCAAGATCGCCCCCAGCCACTCGGCGTTTAACAAAACCACGTCCAGAAGAAAATTGCCGTAGAGCTGCTGGCGGTTGAGCTGCTTGCCCTGGGCCACCACGCTGGCCATGTCGAACTCCACCGGCAGATCCAGTTGTTCGGCATAGGTGCCCAGCGCCCGCACCCGCTTGCCGGTGAGGGGATGGGTGGAGTTCAGCTCCATCCACCCGGCCCAAGGGTTAAACAGATCCCACAAAAACACCCTGCCCACCTGGCTGGGATCCGCGGCCACCCGGTAGGCTGTCCCCGCCATCACCGCCGCCTTGGCATCGTAGATCCCCAAGGCCCGTGTGCCTTCCAGCAGGCGAGCGCTGCGCTGTCGGGTTTCCTCATCCTGTTGCCGCTCCCCTTCTTGCACAATGCCAAAGGCTATTTTCACCAGAGCCCGCGAGAGGGCATTGGGGTTGCCGGTGATTTCGGCGGCAAAGTGATCGGCAAAGTACTCCCGCACCCGCGACAGGTACAGCACCAAGTAGGAGCCGGCCACGTAGAAAAAGTAGGCGACCAGAGCCAAGGAACCTATGTTTTTGCCCCCTCTGCGGTCTCGGCGCGTGTCGCGCAGGTAGACGTAGAGGAGGTAGAGAATCTGCACCAACGTGGAAGCCAGGGTCATGACAGCAAAATCCCAGTGGATCACATGCCCCAGCTCGTGGGCATAGACCGTGGCCACCTCCTCATCTTCCAAGTAGGTGAACAACCCTTCGCTGACGACGATGCGGGCCGTATCCGGCAGGCTGCCATAGGTAAAAGCAGTAGGGTTTTGGTCGCGGATCAAGCCCAGCTTCGGCTGCTTCAGCTTGTACTGGCGACAGACGCGGGCGATCACCTCCGCGCTCTCTGGGCTGCGACGCCCAATTTCCGCCAAGCTCACCCACTGGGTGCTGTAGAGGCTGTGCTGGATCCAGTCCATCAACCAGGGAGACAAAAAGAAAATTAGGGCGTTGAAGGCCAGGGTGAGCAGAACGGCGGAAAGAAAAGAGCCAAAAGAGAACCCCCCTTCCAAGGTGCCGAAAACGGCCAGGGCCAACACAAACACCATGCCGAACAACAGGCTCAGGGTCACGCCGGCGGCCAGAGTGAGGTTGCCAGCAAAGCTGGCCAAAACCAGCGAGACCCCTGTCTGAGGAGCGCGGTACCGGCGTCGGGTCTGACCGGTTCTGAGATTGGAGGTGGCGGGATCCAAGTCGGCCAAGGCGCGGCTGGGGTTGAAGCAATAGCGGCTCAGCCAAACGCTCAACAGGCGCAGCTCGTGGGGATTGAGGCTTTTCAAGGGCTCTAGCCACAGGGCCGCATCCACCGACAGCATTGCCGTCGAGACAGCACCGGGGTTGCGGAACAAAGTGGGCAACAGGGGCAGCACTTCTTCCTTTTGCCCAGCGGTGAGGTTATGAAAACCCAAGACCGCCTGGCGCACCACGCTGGAGGGTTGAGGCAGGTCAGCGGTGAGCAACTGGCGGTCTTGGACAAAGCAATAGCGGCTGAGATCTGGACTGTCGGCGGGATCCCCCCTGCCCGTCGCCGCTTCCGGAGCCAGCCTCACCTGAGTTTTCCAGTTGGCCTGCTGTTGGCCGATGGGGCGGCTGTAGAGAGCCAAGCGCTTGACTTGGGGATAGCGGCTGGGAATTGCCTTCTGGAACCAGGCCGTCAGCCTCTCATGGTCGAGAGCAACGTGAGCAGGGTGGTTGATCATGATCACCAAAGCGTAATCCCCAGGACTGCTTTGGAGGGGCTGGGCCTTCACCTGAACTCTCAGACGCAGGTCTGCCAGAGCTTGCTCTAGCCACTGCGCCAATTCCTGCTCGTTCATGGCCGTCTCCCGGAGGGGGTAGGGTAAGCTGAGCTATTGCTTCAATTGCCAATGGCTTTCGACTTTACAGCGGCTATTCTGGCATTTTCTCTACCAAGGGATCCCCATCTCCCCCCAAACCCAGTACAGAACGCCCAGGGCAAGCATTTATCCAGGAGCTGAGCTGCAGAAATTGTTTGGCTACAAGATCGAGCGCTGTCCCTCCGGGCTGATGCCGATGATGGTGAGCTGGCAATCCAGCACTTTAAAGCCGTACTTTTCAGCCACCTTCTGGCTGATATTCAGGATGGCGTTGTTTTTGAACTCAATGACCTTGTTGGTCTTGACGCACACCAAATGGTGGTGGTGGTGGGGGGCCGGCTGGTTGATCTCGTAATGCTTGTGGCCTTCGGTCAGTTCCAGCTCGCGCAAAATGCCCATGCGCGCCATCAGCTTGACGGTGCGATAGATGGTGGAAAGGCTGATGTTGTGGCCTTCTTCCCGCAGCTTTTTGTGCAGCTCCTCGGCGCTCAGGTGAGTCCCCTCAGGCAAGTTTTGAAAGGTCTGGAGGATGATTTCCCGCTGCCGAGTGGCTCGCCAGCCTTTGGCATTTAGCTCCGCTTTGAAGGCTTCTTCCGTGTAGACCATGATGCCCCCCTCCGCTGTTGGGCAACGTCGCCGTAACAGTCAATAAGTTCTGTAATTGATAATAGCCTCATTTAAGTAAGATAGCGCCACTGAAAGATAGCGCCACTGACTTTCGGCTGCCAAAGGGATCCTGTTGCCTTCTTGAGAAGCAACGGCAGCGCCTGGGCCGGCAGAAGAAGGGGTGCGGGAAACCGGATCCCGCGTCTATTGGAAATGAGCTAGCCTACAGGGTATGCCCAGGTGGCCTTATAGTTCGAGTGAGTCTGGGCTAACATAACTCGGGAAAAGGCCCGCGGCATCCCGGCGGCGTTGCTAAGCGTAGTCAATACGGGAAGGGAAAACAAAGATGCGGTTTGAGCAGCCCAAAACCTATTCCATTTCTCTAACCGGCTGGGGCTTCTGGCTGGGATCCCTGGCCTTGGCAGCTTTGCTGACCCGTGTCGGGCTGGGGTGGCTGGTCGCCGGGTTG
>NZ_JANSHG010000097.1:0-9818 GCF_047461555.1 Synechococcus sp. WC101 | reverse complement strand
GGGCGGGCTGCCCCCGCTATTCCCTCGCCAATGGGAGGAACGCGGTAGATGCTCATCCCGTAGGAGGCCTCTTCCTCTTTGGCCACCACCTTGAGCGGAATATAGGCCGACCACTCCTTCACCGCCCGCTCCACAAAGGCTTTCCACTGGGGGTGATCCCCCTGGATGTAGACGGGGATGGGGTAGAAGGCCCACTGGGCATAAGCTCCCCCTGGCAGCAGCGGCTCGATCTCTTCAAAGTAGTCTCCCGCCGACTTGTCGTAGGCGTAGCGGGCTAGGCCTGGGGGCAGCTTGAGGCGAAGCGGCTGCGGCAGCTCTTCCAGGGGTCTCTGCGCCTGGGCCAGGGATCCCACCCCCCCTACCGCCAGGGCAAGGAGCATTGCGCAGGCAATAACCCCAAGCTGAAGGATGGAACGCCGCCGCCAGACCATACCTTGGGTCTCTCCCTTTCTGATTAAAGGCTATTGACTGGAAAGGTCCACGTCGATGCCAGCCGAGGGATCCCCTGTCCTAGAAGCGGCAAATTGGCTACACTGAAAGTCTGCCGTCCATAGCTTGGCCAAAGGTTTCCCATGCAGCTTCGTCTTGGCGAGCCCCCTCTAACGCAGGCCGAATGTGCCCTGGTCTACTGCTTTGCCCCCAGCGGCGAAAACGCCACCTTCCCGCTGCCTGCTGAGATCGCTTCCCTGGACGAGAAGGTGTGGTCGGGGCTGGTGGCGGAAGCGGTTCAAGAACAGAAGTTTCAGGGCAAGCCCAACAGCAGCCTCGCCCTGCGCCTGCCAGGGCCTATCCGCAAGCTGGTGCTGGTGGGGCTGGGGGATCCCGCAGCGCTGACTTTGGAAGGACTGCGACGGGCTACTGCCAACGGCCTGCGCCAGGCCCACAGCCTTAAAGCCAAGCAGGTAGTGCTGTCCTTGCCAGACACTGGGCTGGATCAGGTGCGGGCGGTGCAGGCGGTGGCCGAAGCCAGCCTCCTAGTGGCCCACCAGGATAACCGCTTCAAATCTCCCCCCAAGCCCGACGAAGAGCGCGGCTTTTCCGTTGAGGAAGTCACGCTCTTGGTGCCAGGACTGGCCCAGGCCCGCCAAGACTGCGAGAACGCCCTTCAGCAGGCCACCGAGATGGCTGCCGGGACGATCCTGGCCCGCGAGCTGGTGGCCGCCCCTGCCAACGTCGTCACGCCTCCTGCCCTGGCCGAAACTGCCCGGCAACTGGCCCAAGACTACGGCCTAGAGGTGGAGATCCTGGGTCGGGAAGAGTGCGAAGCCTTAGGCATGGGGGCTTTCCTAGGCGTGGCCCAAGCCTCGGATCTGCCGCCCCAGTTTATCCACCTCACCTACAAGCCCAAAGAAGGGGATCCCGTCGCCAAGCTGGCTCTGGTGGGCAAAGGTCTCACTTTCGATTCCGGCGGCCTCAACATCAAAACCGACTCCCGCAGCATTGCCATGATGAAAACCGACATGGGGGGAGCGGCAGCCGTCTTGGGAGCTGCGCGGGCCCTGGCCGCCCTCAAGCCGCAGGTAGAGGTGCACTTTATCGTCGCTGCCACCGAAAACATGATCAGCGGCCGGGCCCTCCACCCCGGTGACATCCTCACCGCCTCCAACGGCAAGACCATCGAGGTCAACAACACCGATGCCGAGGGCCGTCTCACCCTGGCTGATGCCCTGGTGTTTGCCGAGAAACTAGGGGTGGACGCCATTGTTGACCTAGCGACCTTGACTGGCGCCTGCGTCATTGCCCTAGGAGAGGAAATCGCCGGCCTCTTCACCCCCGACGAGAAGCTGGCCCAGGAGCTGCAGCAGGCAGCCAACCTCTCTGGCGAAAAGATCTGGCGCTTACCCCTGGAAGAGAGCTATTTCGAGGGCCTCAGCTCCACCGTAGCCGACATGAAAAACACCGGTCCTCGCTCTGGCGGCTCCATCACTGCCGCCCTCTTCCTTAAGCAGTTTGTGGAGAAAACCCCCTGGGCCCACTTAGACATAGCTGGTCCCGTTTGGGCCGAAAAAGACTCGGGCTACACCAACAAAGGCGCCACTGGCTACGGCGTGCGCACCCTCGTGGAATGGGTCTTGGCACGGGAGATGGCAGCCACCTCCTCTTAGCCTCGCTGCCTGCTGTTGTCTGCTGGTTCCAAAGTCCTGCGCAAGTGTTGGGGGGTGGCGCGGCAGCGGCACAGAGTGCCTGGGAATTGCCTACAGCTTACAGGGCTGTCTAAACTTGCAGCTCCTTTCCTTGAGCTGTCTTGAGCAGCATAGGAATGCTCACAGCTTGACCCATCTGCCTCACTTTTACTTGGGTCAAGGGTAAGAACTCTACTTAAAAGTTACGGTGTAAAAGTTACAGTAGCTGAACCAGAAATCGCTGGCGGCGCGCCATTGCTCAAGAGAGTAACTGGTGGGTTGGTGTAGGTCACTGGTAGTGGTGGTGGTGGAGGCAGGGGCGGAGCTTGCTCGACCGATACAGAAACCACGCAGGAGGCGCCTGCGGCTAGGCTTCCGTTCATGAGAGAAATCGCGGTCCCAAGGGGAGGTGCCGTAAGCATACCACAGGTGTTTGAGGTAACTGCTGGATTCGTAATTCGTAACCCTGTGGGCAAAATGTCGATGAAACTGAGGCCGGTTATGGGAACAGTTGCAGTGTTCGTAATTGTGAAGACAACAGCCACGACGTTGCCGTTTGTAGTCGAGTTAGGAACAAACTGCTTATTGAACGTTGGAGCAGTAACCGGGTTCACTGACAGATTAACAGGTGTGCTTTGAACAGCAGGAGCCTGGTTACTGGTCAGAGTTACGGCAGGGTTAGTATAGGTACCTGTGCCTGCAGCAACAACCTGAACAGTAACTGTACAAGTTGCATTGGCAGCCAGTGTTCCACCGCTTAGAGTGATTAGGGCCGCGCCTGAAGTCGGAGCAAATGATCCACCACAGGTATTGGTGAAGTTGGGCGGAGTGGCAACAACTAACCCTGCAGGCAGGTTGTCTGCAAAGTTGAGGCCAGTCAGTTGGATCCCGGAGTTGTTGGTGATTGTGAAGCTTAGGGTTACGGGAACACCCACTGAGGTTGTGGAAGGACTGAAGCTCTTAGTAAACGTCGGGGCAGCCAGGGGGCCTGGAGGCAGGCCAACGATGCTGGGAGAGGGATTTGGAGTGGGCAGGGGCGGGATCGTCGGCGCCGACACAGGAGGGGGCACAAGAGGGCTGGGTTGACCTGGGGGAACAGATCCAATCGGAGGAGTGGATGGCAGCCCTACCCCCGTTCCTCCAGGTTCTGTATTCGGGTTTTGCACAGGGATGATTGGCCCTGGCAGCGAGCTGATTGGATTCCCCTCTTTAGTTTGTTGACAAGCTGTTAGCAAGCCCAAGCACAAGCAAGCCAAAACCCCAGCTACTTTTCCCGTTTTCATTCCCTCATCCTCCTGCCATTCAACTCTCTCGTGGCACAGATACAAACAGCTTTGCTCAGCTCCAGCTTAGGTGGCTTGGGCGCGCGCTTCCAGCCTCAGAGCTTGACCAAATGAATCTCGAATGACCACGATTACCAAAACCCTTTCTCCCGCAGCAACGTTGGTGTTGTAGGCGGCTGGATCCGCCGGGAAGGTGAAGCCGTTGGTAAGCGTGATCCCGTTGATTCGGTCGTCGTAGCTATTGCCTCTGCCTATCAGCGTATTTCTAAACTGCTCAATTGCCGTCGGCAAAAAGATACCGGTAATATCTGTGCCGCGACTGATGTTAAAAAACTGAACCTCTACGCTCCTGATCACTCCTGGAGCAAGTAAGCCGCGCAAGGTGATAGTTACAAAGGCGGATCCCACTGGGGGAATCACAGCAGGGTTTGGCGGGGCGGACAGCAAAAGATTAAACTCCCCAGTTGGCAACAGACTAGGCGGATCCGGAAGGTCGGGTTGAACCGGCGGTGGGGTGATGGGGGCGAAATCCGGACCAGGGCGGAAGGTGATGGGCGTGAGATTGGGCGCGATCGTAGGGGCAACGGCCACAGGAGGAGGCGTGGCACCGCTAGAAGCCAGTAGAGGCGGCACCCCGCTGGTGGTCTCGCTACTGCAGCCGGTAATCAGCGCAACCGAAGCACAGGTTGCCCAAAGAGAGAGGCCGCCACGGCCAAGGGCTGAGCCAAAACGTCGTCTCATCGAAAAATCTCCACTCACTCACACCACAGCAAACGTCTTAGGCAGCGTCCAGCGGGGATCCACCGAGCTTGCTCAAGTCTTATGCATCTGCACAATTTCAAGGGGGATGCCTGCTGTTAGTTCTACTGCATCCTAGAGCGTTGTCAAGCGAGCGGCAGAGCAAATGCAAGAAATTGTTCTGGAAATGGCCCATCCCCTAGATATGGGGTATCATAGCCTCGAGCAGGGGCGGCCAGCTTACCTGTAGCGTTAGGGGTTGGGTGCCTTCTCCCCATTTTGTGTGGATTTGCCCAGATTTAAGGTGTGTGAGGAAGTGCCGTATGAACTTCAAAGGTCGCTCGTTGGCGGTTTTGTGTGGAGTCTTGCTGCTAGGCGGCTGCGGAGAAGTTAATGAGTCTCCGACCTTGCCTGGGCCCGTCCAGGTAGATCCGGCTGCCTTTGTCTCGGCCCAAGAGTATCGCTTTACCCCCGGCTCGGTGCTGGAGACCACCAGCCTGCGGCTGGACTACATCAACCCGAAATTCGACAACGGGATCCCTGTGCGGAGTAGCGGCTTTCAAGGCAGTGGAGAAGCCCGCATTACCAATGTAGAGGCCCGCATTCTGCCCGTAAATGAGATCCCAGCGAATGAACTGACAGTTGACTCGACCCTTCGCTCCAGCACGCTGGCCATCCAAATTGCCCGAACCACGCCGCTGGTGAATCTCATCGCCTTCGGCCCCAACGACGGCAAGCTATCGACCCAGTTCAGTATTGCCGGGCTGGTTGCTCTTTCCACCAACCCCAACGACCAGCGCATTCGAGTCAATACAACCTTTAGAGCTGCCGTTCCGGATACGAAAACTGTTTTAACTTTGACCGTGCGCCGCATCTTGGTTAGCCGCAATGGCAACCAAGTCGTCTTAGAGGGAGATTCTTCTCTCATTGTCCCCACCGTGGGTGTGTTGTTTGAAGATGGTGGTCCTGGTCCTGGGGGTGAGATTCTGGCGCCAGGCTCTTTTGTCAATCCTCCCCCACCTCAAGGGCCTGTCACTGCCATTCTGCAAACCGGAAGCTTTTCCGCCAGCTTTGTGGTGCGGCAGCGGGGGGTTGCGGGCGACGGCACTCCTGAGGATGCCTTGGCTCTGTTTGCACGCCTAAACTTCCGGCCCAACCAGGCGGAGATTGTCTATCGTCCTGCACAGGTGGGTACGCAGTCGGTACTGTTCGCTCCGGATCCCACTCGTCCAAACATCTTGCCCAATCAGTTGGTTCGCATCCGCCGCCTGTTGAACGGTCGTGTTCAAGCGGAGTTTGACCCAGCCAACACCAGCACAGTCCTCAACTTTGTCCAGGTCAGCCCGCCACCGCGGCCTTTTCCCACCCCAATTCCTCAGTTACCTGTCGCCCCGACTCCGACACCCACGCCGGGTGCCCCAACAGCCTTTGACTACTTTTTCTCCCTGCGCACGGAGCGCTCCACAGGTACGTTGCCTGGATCCCCTGTGGAGGGAACTAATCTCAGTCCTGTTATCCTTCAGGGCATTGTCCCCACCACGGGAGATTTTGTCTTCCGCACCTTAGCTGGGGCACAACTGGCCGGGCCGTTTAATAGGGCAGATATTGGCGGTTCTCTGCTGCGAGGCAACTTGAATTTGGTTTTCGATCCAACCACCTCTGGCTCGAATATCTCTGGGCAATTCTTTATTGAGCAAGAGTTCCCCACTGACAACCAAGTTATAGGCCCGAACCCACCAACTGGCGACGGAAATACGGGTACTCCTGATGCAGGGGGAGTTATTCTCATTATTCGTGGATTCTTTGAGGGCACGCAGGTGCGGCTGTAGCCTCAGCAGCCTGTCTTGAAATATCCAAGCCCAGCCCTCAGAGCTGGGCTTTTTTGCCGGATTAGGGAGCCCTTCGTCTATCTGCTCAAAAAACTTGAGCCAAACTCTATTCTTGGCTACTCATCCTCCTGGAAGCGCGCAATCGCAAAATCGGGCTCCGGCTCATGGTTGGGGATCCTGGTCGTGCACAGGGGCCTGCTCTTGCACAAGGCCCATCAACAGTCGATACAGGCGGCTCCCCGTTTTCTGAACTGAAACCCTGTCCTTTAGCTCTAGTCGGGCAGCCCCTTAATCCACCTGAGACAGAGACTCAACCAGCCGGTGAAACTCCTCGTGCAGCCAAGTCATGGACTTAGCGACAGCGCCCTTCTCGCTTGACCGAGGAGCAAAAAAAGGGATCCCCCCGCGGGATCCCTTAGTTGCTTAGCCACTCGATTTCGCTAGCCAGATAGGGAAGCTGTCGAGGCGATCACAAAGGCCGCATAGGTCAGCACATACCCCACCGTGAAGTGAGCCAGGCCCACCAGACGACCTTGAACAATCGACAGAGCTACCGGCTTGTCCTTCCAGCGGATCAAGTTGGCCAAGGGGGTGCGCTCGTGCGCCCACACCAGCGTCTCGATCAGCTCTTGCCAGTAGCCGCGCCAGGAGATGAGGAACATGAACCCTGTCGCCCAGACCAGGTGGCCAAACAGGAACATCCAGGCCCAAACCGCCAGGTTATTCATCCCGTAAGGGTTGTAGCCGTTGATCAACTGGGCAGAGTTGGCCCAGAGGTAGTCCCGCAGCCAGCCCATGAGGTAGGTGGAGTTCTCGTTGAACTGGGCGGTGTTGCCGCTCCAGATCCCCAGGTGCTTCCAGTGCCAGTAGAAGGTCACCCAGCCGATGGTGTTCAGCATCCAGAACATGGCCAGGTAGAAGGCATCCCAGGCGGAGATGTCGCAGGTGCCGCCCCGCCCCGGCCCGTCGCAGGGGAAGCTGTAGCCGAAGTCTTTTTTGTCCGGCATCAGCTTGGAGCCACGGGCATCCAACGCCCCTTTGACCAGGATCAACGTGGTGGTGTGCAGGCCCAGGGCAATGGCGTGGTGCACCAGGAAGTCGCCGGGGCCAATGGGCAGGAAGAGGAACCCATTGGGATCGTTGATGGCTTGCAGCCAGCCAGGCAGCCACACGTTGCCGTAGTTAGGCCAAGCAGTGGAGGCAATGCTGTTGGGATCCGACAACAGCACGTTCATGCCATAGAGCATCTTGCCGTGGGAGGCCTGGATGAACTGGGCAAACACCGGCTCAATCAGGATCTGCTTCTCCGGCGTGCCGAAGGCCTGCATGACGTCGTTGTGGACGTACAGCCCCAGCGTGTGGAAGCCCAAGAACAGCGACACCCAGCTCAGGTGGGAGATGATCGCCTCCTTGTGATCCAGCACCCGCGCCAGCACGTTGTTCTTGTTGGCCTCCGGATCGTAGTCCCGCACCAGGAAGATGGCCCCGTGGGCAAAGGCCCCCACCATCAAGAAGCCAGCGATGTACTGGTGATGGGTGTAGAGAGCCGCCTCCGTGGTGTGATCCATCGACATGAACACGTAGGGGTTGAGGGCGTACATGTGCTGCGCCACCAGCGAGGTCACCACTCCCAAGCAGGCCAGCGCCAACGCCAACTGGAAGTGCAGGGAGTTGTTGACCGTGTCGTAGAGGCCCCTGTGCCCTTCGCCCAGCAGGCCCCCGAAGGGGGTGCCCTTCGGCGGGTTGTGGGCGCCCAGGATCTCGCGGATGCTGTGGCCGATGCCCCAGTTGGTGCGGTACATGTGCCCAGCCACGATGAAGATCACGGCAATGGCCAGGTGGTGGTGGGCCATGTCCGTCAGCCACAGGGACTGGGTGTTGGGGTTGAAGCCGCCCAAGAAGGTGAGGATGGCCGTGCCCGCCCCTTCTGCCGTGCCCCAGACGTGGTTGGCCGTGTCCGGGTTCTGGGCATAGACCCCCCAGTTGAGGGTAAAGAAGGGCTTCAGACCTGCCGGGTGGGGCAGAGTGGTAAGGAAGTTGTCCCAGCCTACGTGCTGCCCGCGGGACTCGGGGATGGCGACGTGTACCAGGTGACCAGTCCAAGCCAGGGAACTGACCCCAAACAAGCCGGCCAGGTGGTGGTTGAGACGGGCTTCAGCGTTCTTGAACCAGCTCAGGCTAGGCCGGAAGCGGGGCTGCAGGTGCAGCCAGCCGGCAAACAGAAACACCGCCGCCAACAACAACAGGCCAATGGCGCCGGCGTAGAGATCGCCGTTGGTGCGCAGGCCAATGGTGTTGAACCAGTAGTACAGGCCAGAGTAGGCCGCGTTGACGGGGCCGCCGCCCCCCGGTTGGGTAAAGGCCTCCACCGCCGCCTTGCCGAACTGGGGATCCCAGATGGCGTGGGCGATGGGGGTAACCCCCGTGGGGTTGGCCACCCATTGTTCATAGTTGCCTTGCCAGGCGATGTGAAAGACGTTGCCAGAAGCCCACAGGAAGATGATCGCCAGATGGCCGAAGTGGGTGGCAAACAGCTTTTGGTAAAGCCGCTCCTCCGTCATGCCATCGTGGGTCTCGAAGTCGTGGGCGGTGGCAATGCCGTACCACAGACGCCGAGTGGTGGGATCGCTGGCCAGGTCTTGGCTGAATTGGGGAAAACGAGTTGCAGTAGTTGCCATGGTTTTCTCTTCCTCCTTGCCTTAGCCGAGTGCGGCAAACCGTGCCAGGAAGAACGCCCACGTGGTGACGATCCCGCCCAGCAGGTAGTGGGCCACACCGACCGCCCGACCCTGGATGATGCTCAGGGCGCGGGGTTGGATGGCCGGAGCGACTTTCAGTTTGTTATGGGCCCAGACGATGGACTCAATGAGCTCCTGCCAGTAGCCACGGCCGCTGAACAGGAACATCAAGCTGAAGGCCCAGACGAAGTGGGCACCCAGGAAGAGCAACCCATAGGCCGACAGCTCCGAGCCGTAGGAGTTGATCACCTGCACCGATTGCGCCCACAGGAAGTCCCGCAGCCAGCCGTTGATGTTGATGGCGCTGGTTGCGAAGTTGCCGCCCGTGATGTGCTCGATCGTGCCATCGGGGTTGACGGTGCCCCAGATGTCGCTCTGCATCTTCCAGCTGAAGTGGAAGATCACAATCGAGATGGCGTTGTACATCCAGAACAGCCCCAGGAACACGTGATCCCAGCCGGAGACCTGGCAGGTGCCGCCGCGGCCCGGGCCATCGCAGGGGAAGCGGAAGCCCAGCTTGGCCTTATCGGGGATCAGGCGGGAAGAGCGGGCAAACAGCACCCCCTTGAGCAGGATCAGCACGGTGATGTGGATGGTCATGGCGTGGATGTGGTGCACCATGAAGTCCGCTGTGCCCAACACCATCGGCATCATCGACACCTTGCCGCCCACAGCCACCACGTCGCCGCCGAAGATGGGGCTGACCGAAGCGCCCACATAGGGAGCGGTGCTGGCGATGGCCTTAGTGTGCAGGGATTGAATCCACTGGGCAAAGATGGGCTGCAGTTGGATGCCGGTGTCCGAGAACATGTCCTGCGGACGGCCCAGCGCCTGCATCGTGTCGTTGTGGACGTAGAAGCCGAAGGCGTGGAAGCCCAGGAACAGGCACACCCAGTTCAGGTGGCTGATGATGGCGTCGCGGTGGCGGATCACCCGATCCAAGACGTTGTTGCGGTTCACCGCCGGGTCATAGTCGCGAACCATATAGATGGCCCCGTGGGCAGCGCCGCCAACGATGAAGATGCCGCCTATCCACATGTGGTGGGTAAAGAGGGAGATCTGGGTGGCGTAGTCGATGCCCATGTAGGGGTAGGGGTTCATGGCGTA